>JALHTN010000691.1 GCA_022865865.1 Anaerolineales bacterium | reverse complement strand
GGAGGATGCAACCCAGGCTCTGGTCAGTAGGGATGTTTCGGAATATATCGTTATCCCATCGGATTACACCTCCTCGGGTACCATTCAACGATATACGCTGGCGAAAGAGCTCGGTATCCCTTCGATCACAGCCTACTTGATCGAAAGCTTCCTCGCTTGGAACCTCTTGAAAGATGATGTGCCACCAGAGATCATCACCTCGATTGTTTCTCCTCTGAATCTGGAAGTCACCCGCCTTGACGAAAATGGGAATATTGCGCAAGAACAAGGAAATATTGGCAATATCTTTATCCCCTTCGTTTTCGCCTTATTGCTGAGTTTGGCCTTCATGTTCGGCGCTAATTCTCTAATCAGCGGATTAGGAGAGGAAAAGGAAAGCCGCCTCATCCAGGTATTGTTGTCCTCGGTTTCCGTTCGCCAACTGCTCATCGCCAAAGTATTGGCACTGGGTACTGCCGGGCTGCTGCAGGTACTCGTATGGTTGATCTCATTACCACTGATGCTGAACTTGGCCTCTTCCTCCTTCGGTGGATTTCTGAGTGACATTCAGATACCCGCCAACTTCCTTGTTCTGGGAGTTGTGTATTTTGTATTGGGCTATCTGCTTTTGGCCGTACTTTCCGTCACTCTCGGCGGCATCAGCTCTAGTACCACTGACGCACAAAGCCTAGCCATGTTCTACATCATGATGTTATTTGTGCCGCTCTGGCTAGGTGGATTGCTGGTTAGCTTCCCGAACAATCCCATCTGGGTTGTGCTGTCGATATTCCCCATCACCGCCCCTGTTCAGACTATGCTGAGGTTGGGAGTGTCTGATATCCCGGCGTGGCAGATCGTGATCAGTATTGCGGTATTAGGGCTTTCAGTAATCGTGGGACTATACCACTCAATAAAGATCTTCAGGATGTTTATGTTAATGTACGGGAAAAGACCGGGTTTAACAGAAATTATCCAGGTTTTGAAATCTGCTTGAGGCCTGTGTCTCATATCGACAATCAGAGTTCCGCCAAAGACTCAAGGTATAAAGAGATCGTGCATTGCTTTTTTGTTAATCAATTATATATAGTTTGAAAGCATTTCCCCTAAGCCTCCCCTGTTGGAAATCAGCCATAATCAGGTCATTGATATAGCCGCTGGATAACAACTCGCTGGAGCGGACCGCGCTAGCATGCCGCAAATAAATTGGAAGACATGCTTTTCTATTGAAACTCGGATATCAAACAGCAATAGACTGTACAATGTATCAAAAGGGATAATAAGCAGAAATAATTTTAGGCATCAACCCATTCCCGGATTATTTGGCGCCTGCTTTTCGTTTCACTGGACCTTTTTTCGGATTTGCACCACATCAATCCATAAACCGTTTGGTAGTCATTACTTCGATGCATCATAATACCTGCTCGGTTTTAACAGCCATGTAATAATGGAGGCAACCTATGGGAGAAAAGGGAGAGACATTAACGTCGGACTCGAGCAAATCAGCAGAGGATCTTCAGAATCGATTAGCCAAGCTCGGTGATATCAGGATCAAGAAAATGTTTGGAGGTCATGGGATCTTCTAGCAAAACAAGATGTTCGCCCTGATTGACAGCAAGGGGCACGCATTCTTCAAGGCTGATGACACCAATCAATCAAGATTTGAGGAAGCAGGGTCTGAGAAACATGCCAGAATGCCATATTATCGTGTTCCGGAAGAAGTCCTCGGAGATGATCAGCTGCTTGAAGAATAGGCGCAAATTTCGATCAAGATTTCAAAAGGTGTGAAGTAGCTTCAAGCAAATAGATTGGGAACCGAATATGAGGGGGAACCCTAATCACCGCCTCACTCCCGCTGAAGCCGACCCCGAGAGAAACGTGATTTGACCGAGATGGGTCGGGTATAGGGTTTTCAATTAACTTGCTATGCACAATGCCGGGCGGCTGAGACTCCTAAAACTGATTCTTACCAAATCTGTTCATTGTATAATATGTCAATGAAGAGATATTGCATAAAGAGGATTTAGCAATCAACCAATTATCTTATTACCTCTAGAAAGACTCTTGAAGATACCTGCCAAGCTCTTTATTAGCACAGCGTGATGCATCGATATTTAATAGAAAGGAATTGATAAAAATCACATGGATGAAGAATACAAGATCGTCTCCGTTGAACAGCCAGAATGGGGGATAATCGGAGGGGGCATTAGTCATTACAACACACAACAAGCAGGCGATGATAATGGTCAAAACCTGTGTTTCGTTCTTCAAGCGCCTGACCAGGAAATAGTGGGAGGCGTGATCGGCGCAACATATTGGGATTGGTTTTATTTAGATTTAATGTGGATAAAAGACGATCTTCGTGGCCGCGGATATGGGCAGCGCCTTTTGACGCTTGCCGAAGATGAAGCCCGGCAGCGTGGCGCCAAGAATGCACATCTGGACACGTTCAGTTTTCAAGCCCCAGACTTCTATAAAAAGTATGGTTATAAAGTTTTTGGCGAACTTCAAGATTTCCCTCCTGGGCATCACCGCTACTTTATGACAAAACAACTTTAAAGAAAGTGTGGCGTTAAGAGAACAACGATTGTAAAACAAATAACGGGCTAACAAAGCCTCCAGCGGACAGATGGGATTCTGCGCGCTTTTCATTCCTCATCCACGCCTCGGCAGACTCCTGCTCCCATAAGCGGAAGCACCAAATATCCAACTCTCAACAATAAAAAACAACGAAGCTGTCAGTGTAAGCAGGGCTGAAAGCCTTCAGGATCATCACCAGCACCCAAAGAAACCCTTGCATAAATTCCCCTTGGAACACATAAAAATGTAGATCTTCTATGGGTTCAGTACGTATTTCCAGGTCGATGTATAATCTAATCAGGAGGGATTTTCTTTTCACATTGCTGCATCGCAGTTCCTTCTGGGATCATACGTAATTATTTGCCGTAAGTGAAAGGGGTGAAACCAAAGTGCAAATAATAAGATCATGCCCGGTATGCATGCATGACCGCTGTAAATTCTGGTTTAGATCCTCACAGTCCCCAGGCCCTGTATCCAGATGCTTGAGCTGTGGGTTTGTCTATGTAAACCCCATCGAAACAACAAGGGCACTCATTCAGGAAGGACCGGTTCTTGGCGACTATCCTCCCCACCTGCTAGAAAGCTCCGCGATAGAAGACATCCAGGGATGTTGGGAACAGCCGATCATTAAAGAACATATTCGTGAGCTGCCAGCCAAGAAAATAAATGCTCGTGACGCTTTGCTACATATCAATAGTCTTACCAGGGGTAGTGGCAGGCTCTTAGATTTTGGCTGTTTCTGCGGGGTGTTTCTTAGCGTTGCATCCCAGGCTGGTTGGGATTGTCATGGCATTGAACCTCTGGTTGCACCTTCAATATATGCGCGGGCAGCCTTGGATTTACCGGTTATCACGGATACCTTGCACGAAAATACTTATCCACCAGAGTTTTTTGATGTTGTCACCGCATTTCAGGTATTCGAGCATTTAATTCATCCTGATCGAGAGATCGAGAAGATGCGGCGCATGCTCAAGCCTGGTGGTCTGCTCGTAATTGAAGTCCCAGATATCGATACAGCTGCAGTAAAGATCATGGCGGGCAGGCATCGTCACTTCACGCAGGACCATGTCTCGCTCTTTTCCGCTCACACCCTCCAGCTTTTCCTGAAGCGGTTTGGTTTTTGAGTCAGGAAAGTCTATTACCCTTCCTGAGCGATGAGCATTCAGCATTTTTCCTGGTGGTTAATCAAGCACAATCGAAAACTTGGAAACCTGGCTCGAATATTTATCCCCAAATATCAATTAGCTCGGACGATTAATATTTCCCTTGGAGATATCGTCACCGTATTTTCAGAGAAAATTCCGTGAATTTAGTTTGTTTGCTCTTAATCTAGAACCCCGACATTCAGATAGATAATCTACAATAAGGGATCAATTGGATTGCACATCATGAATGTGTAATAAACCCAAAACCCCCTGCCCAAATCAACAGCCAATGCACTAATAAGACTCCCTCAAATGAAAATCTGCTAGGACAAAATTCCTTAAAAGTACTGGTTCAGAGGCCAACCTTGCGATCAGTTTGTTTCGGTGAGCTGGGGACATTCATCCCCGATAATTCGCTCGATCTCTGCCTGTCGATATTAACAGTATAATTCTGGCAGCATAGCAGGCGAGCTCACCTATGAAAAAATTTTTCCGCATCACCTTTCTCATCACTTTTTTCTTGGCGATCGTAGTCTCCGTTCTCTTGATCATTAAACCGGGGGCATCAATCTTTCACATCAAACGCAGATTATCTCCTGAAAATTTCAAGCCTTTTAAAGGTCACGCATACCACCTACCCCTAACGCTTAATCCTTGGATTTTTCCCCCCGGGGGAGTACTGCTGTTCGAAGACACTGTTCTACTGAACCGAACGAATCGCGCAGATGTCATTCAAAAGGGATTGGGAAGGTATTCCATCACCGATCAAGAGAATG
>JALHTN010000690.1 GCA_022865865.1 Anaerolineales bacterium | reverse complement strand
GGATCCAGGTGAACACGACCCGGTTCGACCAGGTCTTCGTAGGGACATTCAGTGAATTCGCTCCAGGGTTTCAGCGGCGCATTTCCAACCAATTTTACAGCCGCGCGCCCCCTGTACATCACCCCGGATTCATCTGGCGGCAGCTGGCCAACTGCCGGATCAGCTTCCCCAGTTTCTGGATGGGCTATGCTGATCGTACCGATGGGGATACCCAGCTCTTCCGCTGCCAGGCTGGCATTCTTAGCCTGCCGGCTGAGTGTCTCATCATAATGGAAGAGATCGCTGCTGACTGAGAGATCCTCGAGCTTCCCCACGAACGGGTCAAGCCATAATAGTGCGTCCTCTTTTGTGTTAGCCCAATACCCATTCGACACGATCCCAACCTTAAAACCCTGGTCAAAGGCTGAATTCACAGCTTTCAGCAGTACCGGATAGTAGAGAAACGGTTCCCCGCCTTCAAAGTAGATTGAGCTTACCGTACCAACCTCCTTTGCCTGGGTGATAACATTTTCCAGCTGCTTCGAGGTAAAGGTGCCTGATTGCCAGGGGCTCCCCCAGACAAAACAATGGTCACACTCAAAATTGCACTGGTAAGTTAAGAGAATGTGCAGTCCAGTGAGTTTCATTTCAACCTTCCTTTCAGAAACGCTGTTCCAGAGGCGATGAGCAGTATTGAAGATCAGCACTGGAGAATATCCACAAAGAGGTTTTCTATATACTCTCTATTATTTAGAGTACTGGAAAAAGAATTGCCTCGCAAGTGTCAAAAGTCAGGAATCAGCCCATACGAAATTAAAGAAGAGCTCTCCACCTTTTATACACCATGATCTCGTGTTTACTCGAACTTAGGTGTTATAATCCGCCCCAGATTTTTTGCGGGTCTATAACCAAGCCTCGCACTAAAATAATCAACTTCAATTATTGCCGCGGATCCATTCAGTTCGCAGCTGTTGAGCTGCTATTTCAATATATGAGTTTGACTCCGACAATCAATTTCAAGGAAGGAAACTAAAAATAGTATGAGCAATTTTCACACACCCAAGAGCGCCATGGTGATCGTAGCACACCCGGATGACATTGAGTTTTCATGTGCTGGCACTGTCGCCCGCTGGGTCCAATCTGGCTCTCGTATTGCTTACGTTCTTTGCACCAGCGGAGAAGTTGGAATCGCCGAACAGGATATGACTAAGAAGAAAGCTGCGGAAATTCGAGAAAAAGAGCAGCGGGCAGCTGCCGAAATTATTGGGGTCAAGGATGTCACCTTTATCAGGGAACCAGATGGCATGCTGGAGGCCACCTTGGAGCTAAGAAAGAAACTGGTGCGAGAGATTCGCCGCTTCAAGCCCGAGATCGTGATATGCGGTGACCCGACCATTGTCTGGGCAGGCGATACCTACATCAACCACCCGGACCATCGAGCTGCTGCCACCGCAGCCCTGGATGCCACCTTCCCAGCTGCTGGACAGCCCAATCTGTTTGAGGAACTGGAAGACGAAGGCATTTCAGCCCACAAACCACGCAAGGTCTACGTGACCGGTTGGAGCGAGAGCGACTTATTCGTCAATATTGAATCCACGATCGACCTGAAAATAAATGCCTTGCGAGCCCACCAATCACAGATGAAGGATTGGGATCCAGAACCGCGCATTAAGGAATGGGCTGCAGAGCGCGGCCAGGGCAAAGAGATGGCCTACGCGGAAGGTTTTCGAGTGGTGACGCTGGTCAATGATGAAGACTGGGAGAAATCAAACGGGCGCGTGCTGCCCGAATAGCGCAGCACCAGGTTGAGCAAAATACGGGCTCTTGATTCAATCCAGGAGCCTTTTTATTTAATAAAACCTGGAGGATAGTTACAAAGTCGCGATCGCAGCTGCCAGCAGACCGGTACGAACTGCCAGGTTAGATACCAGGATATGCTCATGGTCCGCATGGGCACCATCACCCATGGCTCCCATCCCATCTAAGGTCGCCACACCCAGGGCCGCGGTGAAGTTGCCATCGCTGCCGCCGCCGGTTGACCCCTCTTGGAGGTCGAGCCCTAGTAAATCTCCAACCTGCTTCACCCGTCGGAAAAGTCCCGCCACTGCTTCAGTGCGCACCATTGGCGGTCGCTCAACTCCACCCTGCACAAACAATTCAGCTCCCGGAGTTTTTGGCTGCAGATTGCCCATCGCTGTTTCGATGCGCTCCGCTTCCTGGGGTGTCCAGGCGCGTACATCGATTTGTGCCTCCGCCTGGGCAGCGATCACATTGCTGCGCGTCCCCCCCTGCACCACACCAACATTAACCGTTGTTCCCTGTTCAGGATCAGCCAATCCTTGCAGTATCAGCGTCTGGTGAGCCAGCTCGTAAATTGCGCTGATCCCCAACTCTGGCTGGCTGCCAGCATGTGATGCCTTTCCCTTCACCTGCAGCGTGAAGCCACCCACCCCTTTACGGGCTGTCTTC
>JALHTN010000100.1 GCA_022865865.1 Anaerolineales bacterium | reverse complement strand
GCAACAATTAAACCCACTCACCCTTGAATATGGAGAAATTACGGACGGGGGATAAATTGTGAGCATGGATGGGAAGTAGATTTTGGTGGATAGCAGGGGTTTTGTCATCGATGATCCTGTGTGGTTAACTAACGCTATCTATTTTACCCGGTTATTGATGGATGTGTTTTTTTCGCTGGTCGCATTATCCTGAAGAAAGAGGCTCTTTCAAGTAAAACTCCCCTCTTAAGCCCTAATCAAATCAGGTCTCCAGACCCATGACAGGTAAAGCATAATTCGTTATGCTAGGTGCAGTAATGTCACAGGAGGTGATCAGATGAACAAGGAAACTGTGCTCCAGGTTAATGATCTGAAGAAACATTTCGGCCAGGTACGTGCTGTGGATGGCGTCAACCTCTCCGTAATGCGAGGTCAAATTTTCGGTTTTCTCGGTCCCAATGGCTCTGGGAAAACAACTACCATCGGGATGATTTTGGGCTTGATTCACCCTACCCAGGGGAGGGTGAATTTGTTTGGAAGACCGGTTTCCCCGTCCCAGACGGAGCCCCTGCGGAAAGTGGGTGCGCTGGTTGGGGCACCCTCGCTGGTGCCGTACCTATCAGCCAGGCAGAACCTGGAACTGATCGCGCGTTTATGTCCGGATATGCCTGCCGGGAGGATTGGAGAAATACTTGAAATTGTAGATCTCACCTCTGCAGCTGACCGGAAGGCGGGTAAATTCTCCACAGGGATGAAACAGCGACTGGGATTGGGCATGGCTATACTGCACAAACCAGAGCTGCTGATATTGGATGAACCAACCAACGGCATGGATCCAGCTGGCATGCACGAGGTCCGCAACCTGCTAGCGAGGCTATCCGAAGAGGGGGTGACGGTTTTCCTCAGCAGCCACCTTCTGTACGAGGCCGAGCAAATATGCGATCAGGTGGCAGTGATCAAGCAAGGCAGGGTCATCGCAGAAGGGATGGTCAAAGATTTCATCGGGCAGAAGGCGCTCGTCAGAGTACGTGTCCCATCAACCAACCAGGCTGTGCGCATCCTGCAAGCAATGCCTGATAGTCGCGATATCCGTGCCAACGGGTCTTATGTGACCGTTTCTGGGGTTGCCAGCCAGGCTGTTGTCGCCCACCTGGCATCCAACGGGGTTGTTCCCAGCGAGGTCACCAATGGGCACCAGGATTTGGAAAGTATCTTCCTGGAGCTAACGGAAAGTAAATCGAAGGAGATGTAACCATGTTTTGGAATGTCCTGGTAAATGAAAACACGAAAATAATCCGACGAAGATTATTCTGGGTGGAAATCGCCCTGATAGCACTTATAGTGCTCGGAATCCTGATCGCTCTATACATCACGGTTGAAACTAATCGGAATGGTTCAGGTCTGCCATCCGAGGAGCGGTTGATGTTATTGAAGACAATTACCTGGCCAGATGCATGGGTTAATGTATTGCGGCTGATTGGTTGGGACGGTTTTGGACCACTGTTCCTGATCGTTCTGGTCGGCGCTGCAACGGCTCAGGAATATACCTGGAGAACTCTGCATCTTTGGCTTTCCAGGGGTGTCTCGAGACCGGTCCTGGCGATTGCAAAACTCACAGCTCTTTTCTTGGCAGCAATGCTGGTTGTTCTTGCCGCTTTGGGAACTGGTGGTATAGCAACTGCCATTTTCAGTATCAAGATCAATGGCTCGCTATACCTCGAACAGTTAGACCTTCCAAACCTGTTGTTCAGCATATTGCGTACAACTTTCACCTTGCTCCCTTACGGTGCACTGACTTTCTTGCTGGCTGTAGCAAGCCGGTCCACAGTGGTTGCTATAAGCGGTGGCCTGGTATATGCTCTGATGCTCGAAAATTTAATGATGCAGTTTGCCGGGTTGCTCGGAGAACGACTATCTCAAATGACCCAGTATCTACCCGGCCCATTGTCGAACAGTTTGTTGGCTCTGAATAACGCTACTCTCGGTACTGCGAGCAGCACAGAAATGAGTTTGGTCACCCCACTGTATGCTGCTATTGGTATCGGGGCATGGACGCTGTTGTTTGTGTGCGCAAGCCTGTGGATATTTCAAAGGCAAGACCTGGCTGAATAACCAAATATCGAAGGAGTTAATCATGAAAACGAAAAGCTTACTATTAATCACAGCTATCCTGGCTATCCTATTGAGCGCTTGTGAACTGAATAAGTTGAAGTTTGGTGAAGTACGAATGATGTACGGTACCAATGAAGAAGGGCGGATTTCATACGATATCAGCACCTTTACCGGGATTGAAAGTGGAGACCTGCAAGCTGAGCAAGGCCAGATCATCTCTTTTACATATATGGCCGATCTAGAAAAGGGAACTTTAGTTATCGAATGGCAGGATCCACAGGGTCAAGTTATTTGGCAGAAGAACCTTGAAGAGAGTGATCAAGGCGGTGATGAAATCGAAATCCTATCCCCAGGTACATACAGGATCATTATCCAGGGAAAAGGGATTGGTGGCAGATTCGATGTATCCTGGCATGTAAAATAACCATATAATTAGACTAGGATGAAACGTTTGCGGAAACCTTTCCTGGGATTGAGTTGGAAGCTGACCCTGAGCTATACTTTGGTCACGGTTGCTACGTGGCTGGTAATTGAAATCGTTCTCATTGCTGGGGTCAGCTTCCTGCTAATATATTCCAATCTCATACCCAGTACATTAATTTATGCGATGGATACATTTATCGCACCCCAAGTCGCCGATTATCTTGACCAACCTCAAGCGGATGTCGAATCCATGAAAGTGTGGATGGAATCAGCCTTCGCGGATGGGATCACATTCGAGTCTCCTGAAAATCCTAACATTACCTTCCATCTTGGAGATCTGGATCAGAATGCGATGCTGATCGTTCTCGACCAAAACTTAAACCAGTTGGCAGGAATCCCATCGTCTGATGATCTGAAAACAAGTACCTTCAATCAGGACACTCTCGCACTGCTTGAGGCTGCCCAGATTGGTGAAACGAATCCCGGGAGAATTTCCAATATTTCCGGGGGCTTATTGACAACCGCGCTGCCTGTGTTCAACGGTAATGGAGAAGTGTTGGGGATTATATTGATGATTATGACTTATCCACCGCCTGGTTCACTGGTTCAGACTCTATCGTTGATTGGTGTTAGTTTGATTATCTTCACATTGGCAGCGGGTATGGTTGGGACGGTGTTCGGTTATTTCACCGCCCGCGGGTTAACGGGACGACTGAGACGAATCTCATCGGCTGCAAAATTGTGGAGCCAAGGAGATTTCTCCGCCTTTATCCAGGACCGTTCGACAGACGAGCTCAGCCAGCTGGCGCAGCAGCTCAACCGCATGGCAGAGCAGCTGCAGCACCTGCTTAAGACCAAACAAGATTTGGCCACTTTGGAGGAACGCAACCGGCTGGCGCGCGATCTGCACGACAGCGTCAAGCAGCAAGTTTTTGCTACCACGATGCAAATTGGAGCGGCCAAGGCTGTGCTTGACCAAGATTCCGAGAAGATGATGGAGCATCTTGACCAGGCAGAACAGCTATCGCGCCAGGCGCAAGCTGAACTGGGCTCCTTAATTCGCGAGCTGCGACCGGTGACTTTGTCAGCGGCTGGATTGATTCCAGCATTGGAAGAGTTTGGCAGGGATTGGTCTCAACAAAACGCAGTGGACCTGGAATTTATGATTTCAGAAATTCCTGAGCTCAGGACCGAAGTCGAGCAAGCCCTGTTCAGGGTTACTCAAGAAGGACTGTCCAATGTAAGCCGTCACAGTCAAGCGACAAGGGTCAAAATCAAATTGTATACTGAAGATACCGAGATCGTTTTAACCATCATCGATAATGGGCAAGGATTTGATTTGTCAGATGTGGATGAGGATGGTATCGGGTTGTCGAGTATGCAGGAACGGATGCAGGCAGTGGGCGGTCAGCTGCAAATTGAAAGTTGTGTGGGGCGAGGCACGCAGATCACCACACGCTGTCCCATTACCGAGGGAGGCTGATGATGAATGGGTTGATAACGATTTTGCTTGTGGATGATCACCAGGTGGTGCGGCAAGGTGTGCGCGCATTCCTTGATACCCAAGCCGATTTTTCGGTGATCGCTGAGGCTGAATCTGGCGATGAAGCGCTGCGCCTGGCAGATCAACATGTTCCTGATGTGATCTTGATGGATCTGGTCTTGCCCGGTGATGTAGATGGTGTTGAAGCCACCCGCCAGGTGAAGAGACGCAGCCCGCGCACCCAGGTAGTGGTGCTGACCTCATACCACGAAGACGAGTATATCTTTCCGGCGATCCGCGCCGGTGCTTTATCTTATGTGCTAAAGGATATCGGTCCAAAAGAACTGGCGGATGTGATCCGCAAAGCCGCCAGAGGTGAAGCAGTGCTGCACCCACGTGTGGCGGCTCGCTTGATCCAGGAAATTCAAGGCCGCCGGGATTTGAGCACCAATCCCTTCACCGAGCTCAGCGACCGTGAGATGGAGGTTCTGCGCTTGATCGCCGCTGGCTCATCGAATGCCGAGATCGCAGAACAGCTGGTGATCAGTGAGAAAACGGTTAAAGGTCACGTGAGCAATATCCTCAGCAAGCTGCACCTGGCTGACCGTACACAGGCCGCAGTTTACGCCTGGCGAGAGGGGATCGTGAGACGCGATCCGTAATATTTTTGGGAGCTGACTATTACGATCCACACCCAACAAATTCTGGATCTATCCCGCTTGGGCTTGGCGAAGGATGTCAAATCCATGGTGCCTCCTTGATAAGAATGTCCGCCTTGGGACTGGGGTTGTGGTTCAACCTTTCCCGCGCGGCACCGAGATAGAACATGAGCAGTGGGTTGTGCGGGATGGTATTGTGGTCATCCCGAAGAATACGGAATTACCCGCGGCAACCTATATTAGTCCGGAAAGATAACCAAACCCTCTCAGTTAATTATTCTGTGAGTTGATTAACTGAATGATGAATTTCTCGGAATCTCGAATGGAGGCCTGATCTCCTCCAGGCTATCCGGATCCAGGCAACGGTCTTCGTCTGGCAAGAAGGGATGGGTGCTTCCTGCTTATGCTGCACATATCCTGATTGCTAAAGTTGGGGTGCAGTCTCTTATTTTTGCGTCACTTCGATCAGTGAACCACTTACCATCCAGTCCTTCACTTAGATTGTTAGGAACCAATAGGCTTTCTCTGTAAAATCCCCTATTGATATTATCGCTGATACCTGCATAAATTATCCTAGATTTATCTCATTTTGGATGTAGATCAAGCATGGTTGACGGTCATTCCCGATTTCCGGGATTCGGGCAGCCTGTTCTGTAAAAATAATTCCCAATTAGGGGCAAATCGCTTGACAAATTAGTGATTTTGTTCAATAATGAATGTAAGTACTTGCATACACTACCTGGATATCGCTAATGACCAAAAATCAACAATCCCCCTCATCAGAAGAAACCCGCCAAAGAATCATCTCTGCGGCAGCAGAAGTAGGATCCAAAGTTGGGTATTCCAAAGCTACCACCAAAACCATCGCAAAGGCAGCTGGTG
>JALHTN010000689.1 GCA_022865865.1 Anaerolineales bacterium | reverse complement strand
CGCAGCTGAGCTCAACAGCGCGACGACCATCATTTCCTATACTGGAAACCCGTATACGGTCGGTTATCTGGTTGAACTGATGGGTATATCAGAAAACAAGATATTTATCCGTTTTGACCCGTCCAGCCAAGTAGATGTAGAGATAATTCTCGGCTATGACTGGGCAAACAATAATTCTATGCCATAATAATAAGCGCCTATGGACAGCAGTCAAGAATATAAAACCAAACAAAAATCCACGCTGGCTTCAAACAAGCTGCTGATCGGATTGGTGGCAGCCTTTTTGCTGGCCGGAGTGGTGACGGTTTGGCTCACATTTTCTGCAGTTAAAGACCTGGTGGCTGCCTGGGATTTAACCAGCCCAGCCAGCCTATCGCTTGAGAATCCACAGGATGCAAGTGCGGTCATACCAGAAGATTTGGGCTCGCAAGGCGAAGTACCACTGCAGACCGCGGGAGGCCCACCAGCTGTCCCCTGGGACGGTAACAGCCGCATCAGCGTGCTGGTGATGGGCTTAGATTCACGCGAAGAAGATAGCGATGACATCCCGCGCACCGATACGATGATCCTGTTCTCATTAGACCCGCAAAGCCGCACGGCAGGCATGCTGTCCATTCCACGTGATTTGTGGGTGGAAATCCCTGGTTTTGATTACAGCAAGATCAACACGGCTTACCGCCTGGGTGAGGTGTATAACGTTGCTGACCGTGGTCCTGGCCTGGCGTTAAGCACGGCAGAAAACTTGTTGGGCATGGAGATCGATTACTATGCCATGGTTGACTTCAACGCCTTCGAGGACTTTATCGATGAATTGGGCGGAATTACCGTCAGCGTCCCCGAAAAGATCGTGATCGATCCCCTGGGAAAACACAACACAGAAACCTTGAAAGCGGGTGAAAACCTTTTACCAGGCTACCTGGCTTTGGCATATGCCAGGTCCAGGAACACCTCGGGCAGCGATTTTGACCGGGCAGGACGCCAGCAGCAGGTTATCATGGCTATCCGCGACCGGATCCTGAGCGCTGAAATGCTGCCGACATTAATCAAGAATTCTCCCGCTCTGTACCAGAGCCTGTCTGCGGGAATCAGCTCGAATTTAACGCTAATGCAGCTGGTGCGTTTGGCTTGGGTCGCCCAGCAGATCCCGGAAGAGAATATCCGCCAGGGTGTGATCGGGGTTGACCAGGTTGATTTCGCTTATTCGTATGACGGGCAGGACATTCTGAGACCACTGCCCGATGAGATCCGGCAGCTACGCGATCAGATCTTCACCATCACCGGCCCGGTGGTCCCGATGGCACCCCAATCGGATCCGCAGGAATTGGTGGATGAAGAATATGCAACGCTGCTGGTCCTGAACGGTACTTATACGCCAGGATTAGCTTCCCAGACAGCAGATTATCTGCGCTCTTCTGGACTTACAGTCACCGAACCGGGCAATGCCGATGAAAACTACCTGATGACGACCATCATTGACTACACCGGTAATCCTCACACGGTGGAAATGATCGTGGAATTGATGAGCATTTCCCCAGAGAATGTGTTCCATCGTTATGATGTTACTGGCCAGGCGGATGTGGTGGTGATCGCCGGCGAAGATTGGGCAAGCGATAACCCAATGCAGTAATCCGGGTGTCAAGCGGCGAAATTCCGAAGTAGGAGGGTGTGACGCTGATAGATACCCTGACCGGCTCGGTAGAGCGCATCACGTATTACAACCCTGAAAACGGCTACAGTGTAATCCGGCTCCATCCAGAT
>JALHTN010000099.1 GCA_022865865.1 Anaerolineales bacterium | reverse complement strand
AGAACAGTATTGAAATCCTGCTCTGCTGCTCGAATGTCATAGCCACCATGGCGAACCCGCAGGTTTTCTCTTGCTGAGTCAGTCGGAATCGTTGAAAGGACGGGCTCGGATTTGATAAAATCCGAGATGCGCGCCTGCGCAATGCCCTGATCCATTCCTTTTACTCCAAATGGCTCTGGATCTTCACCTTCGACATAGTGCCCGCTGGTTGTCAACAGCCCAATGCTTGATTCTGAAAGCGGTTTTCCCAGGTGAGAAAATGGCGATTCATCGTACTCCCAGCTTGGTTTCCCCGTGTAAGCCTTGACCTGCCAGTTATAAACATGCTCGACCACCTGTCCGAGATTGTCATTATTGCTGGCATCACCGATTTTCCACAGCAGTTCCCGGAAAAATTCTCCGCCTTCTTTAATTGAGAGTGATTTTAGAAATTTGAAGTTCATATCTGTTCTCGAACCATACGAGAACGAGTTCTTGAATTCTTCGAATGTTTCTTTTGCTAGGTTATTGGTCATGTTAGTGCTCCAGAGGAGAGTGTTTGCGCAATTGAATATGGGGGATTATACATGCATACCGGCGATTATCCAGATATTATGGTGGACCGCAAAATTCGATCAGTCATTACATTTTCTCAGTTTTCTTCCTTCTCCTCAGTTCAAGAATGTTCATCGCAGCCTCACCCAATCAGCTTATAATTCACTATCTCTTTCAAGGAAAAGATAATGAAATACGGTCTTCATCTATTTGCTACTGAAACTTCCATCCAACCAGCAGAGTTTGCCAAGGCTGCTGAAAAACGGGGATTCGAATCAGTATGGTTTTCTGAGCATACCCATATCCCGGTAAACTTTCTTAACGCAGAAGAAGGAGAACGTAAATTGCCAGATTATTACTGGCAAACCTACGATCCTTTCATCGCTTCCACTTTGGCAGCTTGCGCAACTGAGAAGATTAAGATCGGCACCGGTGTTTCGCTGGTACTTGAACACGATCCAATTACCCTTGCGAAGACGGTTGCTACGGTGGATCAGATATCCTCTGGTCGCTTCATCTTTGGAGTTGGTCCAGGTTGGTTGGCAGAGGAAATGGAAAACCATGGAGTAAAGTACCCAACCCGTTACAAGCGGATTGTTGAGTATGTGTCTGCTATGAAATTGATCTGGTCCGAAAGTGAACCTGAATTTCACGGCACTTATGTAAGTTTCAGCCCCATTAAGTCATTTCCAAAACCACTTCAGTCGCCCTGGCCTCCAATTATTGGTGGCGGTGGTACAGGGTCGAAGACCCTTGATTTCGTTGCCAATCATTGTGATGGTTGGATGCCGATCCTTGGTTATCCTGAATGGTCGGAGATAAAACAAGGCATCTCACAGATTAAATCCGGAGCATTTCCATCCGACCGGGCTCCCGGATCAATCGCTTTCTCCATCTTTTGCTGGTCACCCCCCGATCAAGCCACCAACGAAGACATGCAGAAACAAGGAGTCAGCAAGATTGTCATCTCACTCGAGGGAAAAACTCGAGATGAAGCTATGCCCCTGCTAGATGAATATGCGAAATTAATAAAATAATTGGATTACTCATCCAGCAAATAATCTTATTTATATTTTTTCTCGTGCAGCGAATTAATCACACTTTCGCAGGATAAACAATGAACAGCGCCAACGAAAAACTTCCCCATTGGGACCTGAGCAACGTATATCCAGGTTTAGACTCTCCAGAATATGAAGCCTCCTATCAAGATGTTATCGCATTGATTGATGAACTCGAATTTTATCTTGAGCAAAACAAAATCAACCGCACCAATGGCATGAGCAGAACTTCTGATCTGAATCTGGTAAGTGACCAAATTACAGAGCTGATAGATCAGTTGACCAAGGCGTTTACTTTGGTTTACACGCTGAATAATTACGTTTCTTCCTTCACGACAACCAATTCCTATGATACCCAGGCGATGCGTAAGTACTCCCAGGTTCAGACTCAAATCGTGCGTGTTCTTCAAGCGGAAAAGGTTATTGCTGGTTGGCTCGGTGGACTTGGCATCCAGCTGGATGAGATCATCACAACCAATCCAACTGCTGAAACGCATGCTTTTTACCTGCAAGAATCTGCACAACAGAGCCAATATTTGATGAGCGATTCTGAAGAAGATTTGGCAAATCAGTTGTCGCTCAGTGGTATACGCGCTTGGGGTAAATTACAGGGTACTATCACCTCCCAATTATCGATCGAGTCTGAATTCGACGGTGAGGTGAAACCATATCCCCTACCTGCCTTGCAAAATATTCGTCGTTATAATCCAAACCCCGAAGTCCGGCAGCGAGCATTTCAGGCTGAGATTGAGGCGCTGGAAAGCGTCAGAGAACCATTGACCGCTTGCATGAATGGGGTTGCGGGTTCGAATAATCTGCTCAACAATAAAAGAAATCGGGAAGATGCCCTGCAACCCTCACTGGACACGGCACGCATCGATCGTTCAACTCTTGAAGCCATGCTCAGCGCCATGCAGTCATCTTTCCCCGCTTTTCGCAGCTATTTGCATTCCAAAGCCAAGCGATTCGGAAAGCAATCACTCCCTTGGTGGGATTTATTCGCACCGATTGGTCAGAATAATCGCAAATTTAACTGGTCGCAAGCCCAAGATTTCGTTCTCGATAATTTCAATACCTTCTCGCCAGACCTGGCCTCTTTTGCCAAACAAGCCTTCGATCGAAATTGGATCGATGCAGAACCTCGGGATGGCAAGCGCGGCGGTGCATTCTGCATGCGCATCGCTGCAGTCGAAGAATCAAGGGTATTATGCAACTTCGATGGTTCACTCGATCAGGTGTCCACTATCGCCCACGAATTGGGTCACGCTTACCACATCGAATGCCAGCGAGGGAAGGGATTCCTGGAGTACATCACCCCTATGACCCTTGCTGAAACCGCTTCAATCTTATGTGAAACGATCATCATGGACGCAGCATTGGAAACAACAACCGATCCACAGCAGGAACTTGCCATACTGGAAACCATCCTCATTGGAGACACACAGGTTATTGTCGACATCACTTCACGTTATTTATTTGAGAAACAGGTTTATGTACGCAGGCGAGAAGCTGATCTTTCCGCCGATGAACTCTGCGAGATGATCACTCAAGCCCAGAAAGACACCTACGGTGACGGCATGGATGAAAACCACCTTCATCCTTACATGTGGGCTTGGAAACCACATTATTACCGCGCGGATATCTCTTTTTATAATTACCCTTATGCTTTTGGTTTGCTCTTCAGCACCGGGTTGTACGCCTTATATAAACAACGCGGTCCGGAATTTGTCCCCCAGCTGCAGGATTTGCTCGCCAGCACAGGCCAGGCAAATGCCGCTGATCTTGCAGCCCGATTTGGAATCGATATCCGTTCCTTTGATTTCTGGGAAAGCAGCCTGGGAGTGATCAAGCAGCGCATTGAACGCTACCAGGAACTCTAATACACAAGATCGTGAAGTAGTTCGTGATGCTGGTTATAATGACCTATTCATCAGGAACGGCCGGCGAAATTCGGTACTCCTTCGCATACTTTTGATCGAATTTCTCTATCCACTGTCGAGCCCGATTGCTAATCAAATCTGGTATGATCAATCTGCAATCATCTGTGAATGAAGTACGGTTTCGTCAATAAAAGCGCATTTGAATAATTACGAGCACCAAATTACACAGACCCATCTCTCGATATGACCATCCCCTTCTGGAGTGGTAAGATGCTGAAAAGGCTCGAAAAAATTTCCGATCCCAAGAACACGAGACCCTTCACACTCGCGGAGGAGATCTTCCATAGCATTACTCATGGTATCGGATCCGGTTTAAGCATTGCGGGATTGGTTGTTTTGGTGGTTCTGGCGGTTTTGAATGGTGATGTCTACCAGATCATTGGCTTCACCGTTTTCGGTGCTTCCTTGGTGCTCCTGTATCTATCCTCCACCCTCTACCACGGAATACAACAACCACGCGCCAAGCACATTTTCAAGATTTTCGACCACTCTTCAATATATTTGCTGATCGCTGGATCCTATACGCCATTCTTGCTTGTAGGTCTTCGAGGTACAACTGGCTGGACTCTCCTGGTTGTTGTTTGGATGATCGCATTAATTGGCATCACGATGAAAGTCCTCTTTATCGATCGCTTTCAAGTCTTATCTGTTGTTTCATACCTGCTTATGGGTTGGCTGTGTGTTTTTGCCTTCAGAGAGATGCTTTCCAGTATACCAATTGGCGGCATCATCTGGCTCGCTGCTGGTGGGATTTTATATACTGTTGGTGTAATATTTTACGCAATGCAGAAGACTCCTTACATGCACGCTGTTTGGCACTTTTTTGTCCTGGGGGGCAGTCTTTGCCACTATTTCGCGGTCTTATTTTTCCTTGCACCCATCTAATTGGCTCAAATTTCTTATACCCAGCTTAGTTAAGTAATGAAATTTCTCCGCGCCAACTTCGTCCTCTATCCTTTCCTTTTTGGACTGTATCCAGTCTTAGCCCTCATGGCGCATAACACCGCTGAGATGAACTTTGTTGGCGGAATACGAGCATTAGCTGGTTCAATTATTTTCACCTTATTACTCTACACAGTCGTACTATTGGCGATTCGGATTCCTTCCAAGTCAGCCCTGCTCACATCTTTCATAATCCTGTTGTTTTATTCATACGGACATATGAATTTTATTGCACGCGATTGGTCAATTATTAGCCTCACGATTGGCAGGCACCGCACCTTGATTCCGATTTACCTTGTGCTCTTCATCCTCGGTTCCTGGCTGATTCTGCGAATCAAACGTGATTTATCAGGAAGCACCCGCATAATAAATGCCTTTGCGTTGATTTTACTTTTCATGCCGCTATATCAGATTACTGCATACCAGGTGGAGCATTATCGAGCACAGCTGGTGCAGGATGAAAAAATAGCTGATCGGAGTCTGGTAAGCATCTCTCAGAACCAGTTGCCCCCAGATGTCTATTACATCATCTTGGATGGCTATCCGCGCGGGGATTTCATCACTCAGTATCTTGATTCCAGTAATCTCGCATTTCTTGACAGTCTCGAAAATAGAGATTTTTATGTTGCCCACTGCAGCCAGTCAAACTACTCCGACACCCGCTTCTCTTTAGCATCCACATTAAATATGGATTACTTGGATCGTGGCATGGATTTTCCTGAGGTGGTTCATTCGGGCTCTACCCTCGACAGCATGATCCGATCTGGCGCGGTTCAACAAAATTATTTCGATTTGGGCTATACAATCATCACATTCGATTCTGGATACAAATGGCTGCGCTGGGAACAATCTGACCACCACCTCGACCCAGGTCAAGCAAGAAATGCACAGATTCTCGACCTGGGTCTCAATGATTTCGAACGTCTGCTGTTGGACACGACTGCTGCAAAGCTACTGCTCGATCTACCAATTGTGCTGGAATCAAAACGCATATCAGGTCTCGCGGAGATCCTGGATAATCCCCGGGCAGCCCATCGTGAACGGGTGATGTACACTCTGGAGCAGCTGCCGCGGATACCCGAATCGTACCCCTCTCCAAAATTTACTTACGCACATATCATATTCCCCCACCCACCATTTGTGGTTGATGCCGATGGATTTCCCCTCCAAAATTCTCCCCCCGATGAGCTGGCCGCTTATGCCGACCAAATCACATACCTCGATCAACGTCTGCTCGAAATCGTTGATGCCTTATTTGAGAACTCAGATTCCCCACCAATCATAATCATTCAGGGAGATCACGGGGCCACGATCGCTTATGAGGAACATGGAATCGATCCTGCTCAGCGTTTAGGCATCTTGAACGCATACTATCTCCCGTCAAGCAATCCCAGCACAAATTCAACCCAATCTGACCTTGAGGATCTGCCGTATCCAAGCATTTCCCCAGTAAACACCTTCCGATTGGTATTCGATTCGTACTTCAATGGTGCGTATGGTTTGCTCGATGACCGCAGTATCATTGGTCGCCAAAGCCCTTTTACAGACTTGAAGTGCACCTTTCCTGAATAATAATATGCTGGTGAATTGTTCGAATTACTGGTATAAAAAATAGATAATACGGATATCGGGTTTATAATATCTCGGTACACCAGTTCACTTCCGGAGGATTACATGGATTTTGTCATTTACTTTACCTCGCTAGTTTCCACCATCCTGTTAACATCATTTCCTCGTTATCACGCCTATCTCGACCCTGGTTCAGGGAGCTATTTTATTCAATTATTGCTGGCCAGCCTAATGGGTGCCCTGTTCGTGATAGGTATTTACCGCAAGAAGGTCACAGATTTTTTCCGCAAGCTGTTTTCCAAACGTGAGTCTGACGACGATCTTGACGAATAGACAACCTGTCCCTGCCTCATTCCGCGATCCTGCCGGCTTCCTCTTTACTGAGCAATCCATCCTATATCGGCAGGTCAATCCTCATGGTTACGATGATTATTTTGCGTTAATGAATTCTGGGCTTTACCAAGAATTAACAGACCATGAATGGTTGATTCCTCACACTGAGATCACTCAGTACGATCAACAAAATCCACCCGAAAAGATAATTATTAAACCAGAAGAAGTTCCATTTGTTTCTTATCCATATGAGTGGAGCTTCAGCCAGTTAAAAAATGCTGCCCAGCTCACGTTGAAGATCCAAAAATCCGCCTTGGATAAAGGTTTATCCCTCAAGGATTGCAGCGCCTATAACATCCAATTCCACCATGGAAAACCCATATTGATTGATACACTGTCATTTGAATGCTACCAGGAAGGTGAACCCTGGGCTGCGTATCGCCAATTCTGCCAACACTTTCTCGCCCCGTTAGCGTTGATGTCCTACAATGATGTGCGGTTAAGCCAGCTGCTGCGAATCTATATCGATGGGATACCGCTTGATCTGACCAGCAAACTGCTCCCCAAAAAGACCAATCTCAATTTTGCTATCAATATGCACATCCACCTGCATGCCAAATCGCAAACCCGCTTATCGGGGAAAACGATCAACCTGGAGACAGAAGGCCGGCAAATGCGTAAACACCAACTGCTCGGTTTGGTCGAGAGCCTTTCCTCAGGTATCGACAAATTAACCTGGAAATCAAGTCAAACAGATTGGGCAGAATACGAGAAGTTCCATAATTATTCCCCCAACGCCCTTCAACATAAGCATGCGCTTGTTTCACAGTATCTCGCCCAAACACAGCCCACAATGGTGTGGGATTTAGGAGCGAATATTGGCCAATTCAGCCGTCTGGCAAGTCAACAAGAGATCAACACCATCGCATTCGATATCGATCCTGGAGCTGTGGAGCTGAACTATCTGCGAGCCATTAAGGATGGCGATCGGCATCTGCTTCCGTTAGTTTTAGATATTTCCAATCCCAGTCCAGGTTTAGGGTGGGCACTCGAAGAACGTGAATCATTGATAGAACGGGCACCTGTCGACACAATCATGGCGCTTGCTCTAATCCATCACCTGGCAATCGGCAATAATGTTCCCTTTCGGCAGCTGGCCTCCTTTTTCTCTTGCATCGGTCAATGGTTAATCATCGAATTCATCCCCAAAAGTGATCCCCAAGTTAAAAAACTACTTCAAGTACGCGAGGACATCTTTACTGATTACAATCAAGAAAGTTTCCTCAATGAATTCAGTACTAAATTCGATCTCCTGGCGACGGAACCAATCAAAGACAGCCAGCGAACCCTGTACCTTTTCAAGAGAAGGGTTTAGGAAGCTATCAGAATCTAACCCTCACCCGACCATGTGCCTGGGTATATTTCCACCATCCTGCGCTGAAACAACACATTAATTGAATTCCACCTCCAAGAAAATATTTTTTATGTCAATACACGGGTGTTAAAATCCGTGCTT
>JALHTN010000688.1 GCA_022865865.1 Anaerolineales bacterium | reverse complement strand
CGACACCCTGATTAAAAGATACAGGTCGCTTATGCCATCGAGTGATGCCTAATGGTATTTAACACCGTCCTGTTCAGAAGTTGGAAGCTAGTTTAAGCTATCTAGTGCGGTCCTGTATTATTAAGTGCTAAACAGTTCGTTAGCAAAAATGTTTGCAAAACGCCAGCCGCTTCTCCAAACCGTGGGCCATACCGTACAATATCAAGAACTTTCAGTCTGGTATTCAGCCTCTAGCTGATTTTACAGCACCACGTACAATGTTTATCCCGGCTGCACAAAATGCACTATTGTTGGGGCATATGGGAGTTAGCATCCACGGAGGTGAGCCGTATATGTGGGCCAGGGATACTGAATCCTGATAACGTTGGGGTTAGGGCATAGGGAACAGTATCAAGGTTGGGCTAGATAGCTGATGCAAAGATGGGGGCAAGTCCAAATGCCAGCAACTCTAACTTTAGAAGTGGTACAATAATTGGGGGCAGGCCAGCAAAAAGTCACGATAATTGAGATAGAAGCAATATACGAAAAGAAATCAAAATGGAATATCTGACCAAAATTATTATTCATGTAAAATCGTTAGGAGGCATTAAATGGCAATAAAAACTTACAAGGAATATTATAGTCGCATGAACAAGATGAAGCCTAATATATTTATCGGCGGCGAGAAGGTAGATAGAACTGACGATAGGCTGAGCGGGCAGTTGCGCATGATTAAGGAGACTTATGATATGGCAAACAATCCTGAGTGGCAAGATGTTTGCACCGCTATTTCACATCTCACAGGTGAAAGGGTAAGCCGGTTTACGCACATACACCAAAGTGTAGACGATTTGCTGAAAAAACAATTGATGACCAGGTTACTCTGTCATAGAGTGGGTGGCTGTATCATGAGGTGCATGGGAATTGATGCTATGAATGCTCTCTCTGTGGTTACTTACGAAATGGATCAGGCCCTAGGAACCAATGTTAATGATAATTTTCTGAAATATCTCAGATACTGGCAAGATAATGATATTTGTGCCAACTGCGCTCAAACAGACCAAAAAGGTGAGCGACTAAAAAGACCCCATCAACAGACAGACCCTGATCTGTATCTAAGAATTATTGAAAGCAGACCAGAAGGAATTGTGGTGCGAGGAGCAAAACTTCATAATACAACTGCTCCCGTAAGTGACGAAATTATCGCCATACCTACTAGATTCATGACGGAATCAGACAAGGATTATTCTGTAGCGTTTGCTATTCCAGCTGACTGGGAGGGAGTTAAGTTACTTGTAAGACCAGCAAATCAGCATAAAAGAAAGTATTTGCATGCACCCATCGCTGAGATGGGTGATGCCGAGTCATTTACCATATTTGATGATGTCTTTATTCCCCGGGAACGGGTTTTCTTAGATGGAAAAGGCGATCCAAGGCAAATACCTTATGCCGGCTTCCTTGCCTTGCTTTTTGCCCATTATCACAGACACTCATACACTGGCTGTAAAACGGCAACATCTGAAGTGCTCGCTAGTGCCGCGGCACTGGTGGCGGAATACAACGGTATTGAAAAGGAAGACCACGTCCGGGAAAAAATATCTCATTTGATAGGTACTGCGGAGCTCGTTTTTGCTGCAGGACAGATGAGCTCTCATCGTGGTGAAAAATCGCCTTCAGGAACATACATACCCGATGAAATTCTGACCAATGCCGGCAGGAGACTTGCTGGGGAACAGATCTACGATGAATATAAGACAGTAGCGGACCTTGCCGGCGGGTTATGTGCCACTTTGCCCTATGAGGAAGAATTTTACTCGGAGGAAACCAAAGATTTAGCCAATAAATATCTTTTACGGAATCCCGAAGTTTCTTTGGAAAATCAGCACCGATGCTTCCGAGGTATAGAAAATCTTATCTGTTCGGAATACGGTGCGGTATCGCAGGTAGCCGGATTACATGGCGGAGGTTCACCACAGCTGGAAACCATCACCATTATGTCCCGATATGATACTCAGGCTCTGAAAAGCATAGCCAAATATCTGTTCGGTATTGAGAAGGAATTACCCAGATATGAAAGACCGACGGTAACGCCAAGGAAGATTTTGGAGAGATTCCGTAAAGCAGATATGGATATCAGACCCCAAGAAGAAAATACAAAAAGTAAGTAATATGATCCACCTTAATTTGCTGCTGAAGCGGAATCTTTCCAAAAATCCACGTTATTGAGGGACTCTCTGAGAAGCATTCCTTTTTCAATTTCGCTTCTAACTAGGCATTAGCTTTGTATAGAAAAAGGTTCGCACGTTTTCACGAGCGCACATCAGCTTTACCAGATTAGGATAGGTATCTCTCAAATCGATCGATTTTCTACAGTCATGCAGCAATCTCTCTCACCTTCAACACAATGTCGGGTATTCTAAAGAGAAAAATGTGGGGTGTATTGCGGCTATGCCATCCTGATATAAAAAGGGGCGACAGAGGGGCAATCTATTGAATCTATGAAGCTTAGGTACACGTGTGATTTAATACGGACGTTTGTATTAGGGCGCTAGAGGTAATGGGAGCAAAAAGTTAAAAAAAGGAACTTTTCTACACGCCAGCAACCCTAACTTCGGAGGTGGTACAATAATTGGGGGCTGGCCAGCTCAAATTTTTTAATACCTGGGAAATGGTGTTATACATAAGACCATTCAGGGAAAAAGGGTAGAAGTGAAAAAGGAAAGTGGGGAGTAAAATGCCAAAAATGCGCGTTTACCTTGCTGGTCCGGATGTATTTTCCCCTAACGCCTTAGAAATCGGGAGAGAAAAGAAACGCATTTGCTCTCAATATGGCTTCGAGGGAGTGTCCCCGTTGGATGCTAATTTTGATGTATTATCTGAACTAGTCTCCCAAGTTGAAATTGGGCACAAGACCTTCGATCTAATGGTTGAATTGATGGATAGTTGTGACCTGGTGATCGCAAATCTTACCCCTTTCCGAGGACCAAGCATGGATGTTGGTACAGCGGTTGAAATAGGTTACATGTACGGATGTGGCAAGCCAGTATTTGGTTACACCAATACAGTCAAGGACTACTCGGAGCGCGTCAATCCCGACGGTTTCTTTGTGGAGTCTTTTGGGTTGGTAGACAATCTGATGGTGGAGGGTCCGATTTATCGAACATGTGCGGTAGTGATTCGAGTAGATGTTCCGCATG
>JALHTN010000687.1 GCA_022865865.1 Anaerolineales bacterium | reverse complement strand
TTGCTCAAGGAAATTGTTTAGCGATTGTAAGTTGCTGCGTTTTGATTCTTGAAACTGATCCCCATAAGTAATAAGGATGGCATCTTTCTCAGTGAGATGAAATTTATCTGAAGGTAAATCCCGATTTCGGATGCGAAATTCATTAATAATTTTATTAATTTCTACCCAAATCTGCTCACTTTGGTCTCCATACAAATAATCTAATTGATTGCGAATGTGGTTTTCGTAATCCATACTGGAGATTTTCCTCAAAAATAAATTATTACCCCCGTAAGCTACGGGGATGGTAATGAAATCTCTTCCCAAAAAGTATTGGGGAGATGAATAGTACGCACGATATCCGGGTCCATAGCTTGGTAGCGGACTTTAATCAATGCAATGGGTATCCGGTGAGTTACAATTCCGATTTTGTGGTAAGTGTCAAGTTGTTGAATATCATCCAGGGCGTCATTAACACGTGATTGAACTTGAGATAAATTTTCACCACCTGGAGGCGTGACCCCCCAAGGATCTGCTTCCCAGGATTTGAATAATTCCGGGTAAAGCCTTTCAATATCTGTGCGCAACCTGGTCTGCCAATCGCCTTGATGAATTTCCATGAGGCGCGGGTCATCAATTTGGGGAATTCCTAATCGGTCTGATAAAAACTGGGCGGTCTGTTTGGTTCTTTGTAGGGGGCTGGTGTAAAGAATCTCGATGGAAGAATTATGCAATTCGAGGGCTAACTGTCGAGCTTGGAGAATACCCTGGGAGTTTAAGGGAGGATCTGCCTGACCCTGGTAGCGTCCTTCAACATTCCAATCGGTTTCTCCATGCCGTATCAATACAATTGAAGACATAAATGATTATCCTGAGGATAAAGATTTTACAACTAATTTATTCTCTCTTGAGTTTATCTGATTTTTTCTGCTGGTATTCAGGGATTGATTCCATGGGAGGGCGTTCATTTTCCCTGATTTCCTCCTGGTCGAGGTAATATCCACGGCGTTTACTGAATCTCACCAGATTCATCGTCAGGTTGCTTTGATCTACTAAGCGCAGCTTGTGACGAGCTTCTAGACGGCTGAGCACCACCTGCATAATTGTAAATGACATCTTGGATAGAGAAGGGAGGGGCTGGTTGTGGTGAATTCGCTCCAATAAATCAACTTGGGCGATTCCCTCTAAGCCATATTTATCGAGCAGATCTATCAGCATTCCAGTTTCAACCCCATACCCGGTGAAGAAGGGCAGTTTCTCAAGGGCAGATCTGCGACCAGCATATTCACCGGAAAGGGGCTGGATTAATCCGGAAAGTTCCGGGAAGAATAAGTTGATAAATGGACGGGCAGTTAGTTCTGTTACGCGACCACCACCACCAGCAACAGTTTTGCCATCCTGGCGTAATGGTCTCCGGTAAAATCCCTTTACAAACCTGATTCTTGGGTTATCCAGCAACGGCCCCAGGATACCGTAAACAAATCGTGGATCGATGTTCTTAATATCTGTGTCAATCCAGGCGATGATATCTCCATTGACGATATATAAACTTTTCCATAAAGCTTCACCTTTTCCAACATAAGTGCCATACTGGGGCAGTATATCCTGGTGTATGTAGACAGGGATGCCCAAATCCGCCGCAACCTCACGTGTTCGATCCTGTGAACCAGAATCGATCAATACCATCTCATCCAGTAATGGAACTTGATCCATGAGGGCTGATTTGACGGATTCAATCACCTTCCCGACAGTTTCTTCCTCATTCAGGGCTGGTAAGGCAAGGCTGATGGATACTCCTTGGTCTTGTTTGAGCTCGATCAATCTATCTAAATCCATGAATTCCCGCGTGTGGAAAGTATTTTCAGCAAACCACTTGTCGACGATCACGGCGAGAGGACGGTCCCTGGATTTCGATATTGGTTGAGTGGAGGTTAATGATTTGGGGATATACTCATTGACCAGCACCACTGTTTTATCTTCGTTTGAAAGAATTTCAGTAAGCAGAGAGTTCAACCAAATATTGGGTTGAATCTCATTCGAAGGTGCGCCAATGGTAATCGCCTGATGGTCTTGAGCTTCAGATACGATTGCTTTTGAGATTTCCCCCTTGGCAGTTATCGACCGGGTAACATGTTCTAAACCATAGATGGCCGGAGAAAATTCCTCGTAGAATCTCAAATTTTGCTGGTCATTTTCGAGTGCCGTTACATGGAGCAGAGTGATGGATGCATCTTCGATTCTAGCAAGTGCGTGTCCGATCCGTAAGGTTAAACCTGCATTTGCTCCTCCCCGCACCGGTATTAATATCTTCTTCAGCGACTGCCAATTCTCAGCTGCGTTCACCTGGAGCGATGGACGCACTATCGCAATATCACATGGAAGTGCCAGCAATTTACTGGCAGTGAGATTTTCTCGGAAAACTTTATCTACAATGGTTGTGCTCCAATGCGCAACCAGAAAATGGATATTTTCTTCCTCTACGACCCTCTTTACCCCTTCCCATAAGTCTCCTTCAGGACGAACCAATGTCTTGATACGAGTTGGAATGGGGGTGGTTTCCATAAAGGTCTTGAGTGTCTCTCGCAAACGACTGGCTTTCTTGGCAACACCGCTCATCTGGTCACCTTCTGGTACATATAAAACAGATAGGATGGTGATCTTGCCTTGGCGGTCCAGCGCAATTCTCTCTGCAAGAGGCAAGAGAGTTTTTGCATCTTCAATGTTGGTTTCTAGAAGAAGGATATTGTAAGTTTGAGAAGTGCGGGATTTCTTGGTGATTGATTTCTCTGTACTAGTCATCGGCAGAAGACCCAGATTCTTCAAGGAGTGGGATGATCCTTTTTCGCAAAATTGATTGCCAGGTGAAATGATTCAAAACGTGTCTGCGGAACAGAAATGTTCGATTGGATTTAAGTTCGGTGTTGATCGTATCAGCAACATGGTGGGGATCATCTGAGGGATCGAATAATTTAATCATACCAGCACTGCTCTCGCGTACTGGTGGTATATCGGAAGCAAATATCGGTATTCTAGCCAAACCTGCTTCCAGCACTGGAATTCCAAATCCTTCTCGAAAACTTGGAAATAGGACAAGATCCGCCACTCGGTACAACTCGGAAATTAAATAATCCGGGGCGTTGAAGATTTCGCTCTCACCATTAAATTCGTAGAGGAAATGTATATTTGTTATAAGTCCCAAAGACTGCCTCATTTTGAGCAGTGTTTCTAGATATTCAAGATTCTTCGGATTATGCGGCCCAGGTGGACCTGTAATCACTAAAGCTACCTTTGGGTAATATTTCTTTAAATTCGCAGTAACTTGGAGAGCAAATTCAATATTTTTTCGCCGTGTGATGCGAGCAGGCAGAAGGATTATGGGTTCAGACTCCAACAGTTGAACCTGTTCGATAAATTCTTGCGCGATGGGTGATAGGTTGAAAAACTGAAATACATCAACTCCAGGGGGGATTACCTGAATATTAGATTCCTGGAGATCAAGCAAATCAGCTAATCGCTGCCTGCGGTGGTCAGATACAGTAATGTAAACGACACCTTCCCAGGCAGATTTCAATAAATCCCAAGGGAATCCAGGGTGTAAATCGGGGGTGTAAAGCGTATCCTGCCAGGCAAAATCATGGCACCAAGCCAGCAGTGTTGGCTGCCTTTGTTCTGCGATCAATTTCAAGGCTGCGGTGAGAGCTAAATTTTTATGTAGCGTAATCGCATTGTGGACAATTAATATGTCTGAATGTTTTAGAGATGACGAAAGGGAAATAAAAAGCTTGTCGCGAAGTAAATAAAATTCTTCCGAGACTTCTCCTTTTGCCAATTGCTCGCCTATCCTCATCACGGAGGGATGGCGAGAATCAATTTCGGGAATTAATATAAATGGTATGCCATCATCTATTGCTTCTCCTCTTCCGCCGTAGATGGATATCTTGTATCCAGCCTGAAAAAGAAGACGGGCATGGTGATAAATAGTGCTTTCAACGCCCCCCACGATTGGTGGGGCAGCGTAATGTAGAATTGATATGTGCACCGAAATTATCCGTTTGTAGAATTTGCGGATTCAATCGCCGGGTAGATCTGATCGTGATTGACGATGGCTGCACTGAAATATGCCCCAAAAACCAGTATCAGGCAGTCCAAGTATATCCAAAACATCAAAGCTACCAGCGTTCCTAAGGAGCCATACAGGAAATTATAATTGGCGAGACCACTCTGGAAATACCAGTTAAAACCGTATGCGGTGATTTCCCATGCAATTGAGGCGAATACAGCTGCCCAGAAAGCGGCTCTTTTTTTCACTTTCGTTTTTGGGACAAAGAAGTAAAGCGCTAAGAAGAGAATGAATCGCAACGCATAAAATACGAAATCTGTGATTGTGCCCACAGGGGGACTAAAATTTAGTAATGGAATTTCAAATTGTGAGAAAAAGGCAGCCACAGTCGAAAGGATCGAGGATGCGGCGATGAACAGAATGAAGGTGCCTATCATGATGAAAGCGATCAATCGTTTCTCAACCACGTTGCGGATTTTTGCGGTTGGCCAGGCACGATTTATATTTGCAGTTAGGGACATCAATACTCCAGAACCAGCCCATGCTAATCCAATTAAGCCGATGATGCCTACTGCGCCCCGTTGATTAAGAATACCTTCAAGGAATTCTAAGATCAAATCTGGAGGAATGGGAACAATCTCTCGAATTATCTGGGTAATCTGATCCTGAATATCTGGAATTTCGAGATAGTAACTGGCTACTGAAACAAGAACGATGAGCAGCGGAGGTAATCCAAAAATGGTAAAGAATGCAATACTGGCAGAACCTTCAACACCGCGCATATCGGAAAATCTTTCCACAGCATAGCGAAGGATTCCCAGAAATCCGAAAGTTTTCTGGTTTGCCTGTGAGAAATATTCCTCAAGTTGATCGAGATATTTCGTGCCAAATTCTTTTCTTGGATTCATATGTAGAGACGGTTAATTTCCGAGACAATCGTTCAATAAAGGCTTCAACAAGTATTCTAATGCATTGAACGAGTAGAAACGTTTACCTATAGAAAAATTGAGTTCTGTCATTTCAGATGCCTGAATTGGATCAGCCAGAATTTCACTTGCGGCAGTAACACATTTATTGTCGATGAAGTCTCCAAAACCGATCACTCTAAACCCTTTTGGCTGAATATCTGTTTTGAAAATTTCATAT
>JALHTN010000686.1 GCA_022865865.1 Anaerolineales bacterium | reverse complement strand
TTGATTAGATATACAACCGGTCCCGGTCTACTTCTTCACGTAAGATGTGGAGTTCTTCAGCCGTTGGGGCGGGGTTCGATTCCACTTGATCGGGAATGAACAAATCAAAGCCTGTGTTTTCAACAACTTGATCGATAGATACCCCTGGTTGGGTGGCCAAGAGCAGCATACGTTTTGTTTGGGGGTGGTAGCCCAAAACAGCCAGGTTTGATACCACCCGGTAAGGACCTGTCCCTGGCGGCAGCCCAGCTGCTTCTCGAGCGCCTGGTCCAGTCAAGTAGCCAGGGGTAGTGACGAAATCCAGATGCTCGACAAAACGGCGTTTGTCGTGGCGCATGATGGCGATCGTCTGCCAGCAGTGTGAACCGACATCATTGCCTCCCCCACTGCCCGGCAGGCGCACCTTGGGCCGTTTGAAATCCCCGATAACAGTGCTGTTTAAGTTTCCATATGGATCAATCTGCGCACCACCTAGGAAGCCATATTCGATAAATCCACGTTGGGCGGCTTCCATGACATCACAGATACCAGCTGCCGCGATTGCGCGGTGGAAAGTGCTTTGACCACCGACCGCCAAAGGCAGTTCCTCTAATATGGCGCCTGTGCCACCAAACTCAAATACCGTGACCAAATTCGGAGCATGCATGCGCTGCGCCAGGGATGCGGCCAGCATTGGAATCCCGGTACCGATAAAGGCGGTTGTATTATCATCCATCAGACGGCTGGCTGTACAAACCAACAGCTCCGCCGGTTTGTAATTGGTGGAGGTATCACTTGTCATTGTGCCCCTCCTGGTTTCAGGCTCGCAAGGCGTTCAGCGCCAAAGAGCGCTAAGTACTCCTGGTGGTTCTTAACGCCGTAAATGTACTTATCCAGGTAAGCCTGAGTTGTTTGTGGTTCTTTTGCGGCTTCCACCCAGTCCCGGATTTGGGGTTCATCCCGGCGGTATTGATAGCACATCTCTCCCGGGTGGGAACCAAAGGGTGCTTCAATCACCGCATCGACCAGGTAGTAAGGGATTATGGTGCGATCGGGTGCCTGCCTGATTTCTTCGATGTCAATAATCTCCTCGGTGCTGATCAGCAATCGTTTCGAGGCGCGCGCCAGTTCTGCTGAAAAGCCGCTGATGCCATCGATTTGCGCATTGCCGTATTTGTCGGCCCGGTGGACATGGATCAGTCCCACGTCCAGGATCAATGCTGGCAGCAGGCAGATTGGGTCTCCAGTGAAGGGATCCTCAACGACTAAAGCTGCGCTGTATTCGAACGTGTCAGTGCCCAACATCGAGCGGGTGGGGATAAACGGCACACCGATAGAGGTGGCCTTAAAGCGCCAGGTGATGGCGGCATTGCTCCACTCAACGATGTTCTCAATACGCCCGCTTTCTACCTCGCGCCGCAGGCAGTTTGAGACACCATACAGCTCCAGACCAATATAGGTAAAATCCAGTTCTTTGATCAAACTGGCTGCCAGGAGCAGGTCCAGCTCGAGAACCCCCTGACCGGCGACGCGCAGATCTTTGATCCCCTGCCGGACGACCTCGCTGACCAAGGACATGGGGGCACGCACGCTGCCGTAAAGCTCAGTACCAATATAATCCCCATCTTTCATAAAGCGGCTGACTGCCTCGGCTTCAGACATCCTTTTATCGGTCAACACTTTTGATTTACCCCGGTTCCACTCCCGAAAGGCATTTAAATCTGGGGGCTGGATTAATTTTCCTTTGCCGGATTGGATCAATTTCATCCTGTTATCTCCTCTTATTTCAAGTCCTGGGGGATGCCTTGATTATAACTCCCGGTAATTACGATACATTATTTTCTCCCGGAAAGCAATATTTTCCATGATTCACAGGAAATATTCATGGAAGCAAACCCTAAACCTAAATAGGTTGTGTGCGGAGAGAAACTACATCACTGCGTTGAGGAAATCAGCCAGCAGACCGTAGGCGGTGGTATGTGGCCCAGGATCGCGTTCAATCACCGAGAGCGACCCCAACACATCGGTCTCGAACTGCACGATGCTGGAGGTACCATCTACCTGGTAAAGGGGAGAGTCTGGTGGCACCATTTGGGGTGCAACAGAAGCGCTAACCTGATCGTTCTCGCGTACTGCGGTGCACACCAGCTTCCAGCGCAAACCCTGGTCTCTTGCTCGCTGAATGTCTTGGGATTGGATGCTGCGAATACCGGTTCTTTCGACTTCTACCGGTTTTAGCGGTATACCCATCAAGACTGTTACCAAGGCGGAAACTTTAACAGCAGCGTCCCAGCCATCAACGTCGCCGCTTGGATCGGTTTCAGCAATGCCGATCTTTTGCGCATAGGCTACGGCTTGTTCGAATTTTTCTCCGGCTTCCATACGATCCAAGATCAGATTGGTGGTCGAATTCAGGATGCCCTTGAAGGCCTGCAGCTCAGCTCCAGGTAAGCTTGTCCGGAACAGCGAAAAAATGGGTGCGCCATCCATGACAGTTGATTCGAAATAAAACTTGCGGTCCTTTGCAGCTGCCAGCTCTGTGAGCTGCCGGTATGCATGTACCACAGGTCCTTTGTTAGCGGTGATAGCATGCATACCACGCTTTAGAGCCTGCGCCAAGTGATCCACAGCGGGTTGACCGTTTTCATAATTCACGGGTGTATTTTCAAATAACACATCCGCCTCACACTGATTAATGAAGTCAATCCCATCTGAGGGCGGTTTTTGAGATGATAATTGATCCAGGGAATTGCCACTCATTAGCAGGTTTAACGCAAGATCAATATCCAGACCTTCAGGATTGAGCGCGGCGCCATGTCGTCCAGTTGCGATCCCTGTGATGCTATAGGTTAAGTCATACTTTGATTTTAATTCGTCTTGTTTTTTCTTCAACAGGATTGCCAGCGACTGACCGACATTCCCAAATCCCAGCAAGGCGAGTTTGTAGTGGGGCATTTATCTCTCTCCAATAAGCGATAAGGTTCTTAATATGATTTCAGAATCAGGATCAATTTAATTTGGGGTAGGTAGTTGATGTTCAATCTCGATCTGGCACTAGATTGGCGGCCAGGGATAAGGGCGCCGGTTGGGATGTGGATCAGGAAACTGTTTGGATGTGATCAGATACCTGCTGCGCTTAGCCAAGGCAGTGATCTCCTGAGGGATCAGGTACTGCTCCAACAGATCACGCAATTCTGAGCCTTCAAGCAGCTGACCTTCGAACTTAACCAAGTCTGAACATAATTGCTCTGAGATCGGTTCACCGGCGAAATCCCATATCACTGTGCGTAATTTTTGCTCCTGGTGAAAAGAGATGCCATGGTCAATCAACCACATTTGACCATCTTGATCAAAGAGGACATGACTTCCTTTGCGATCAGCATTATTGATTAAATAGTCGAATATTGCTACGGGGCGTAAGCGCTGAAGGTCGGCCTTGCTAAAAGAAAAATAATTATATTCAGGATCATGGTCCACATGCAGCTGCAGAGAGCCTGGTCCGATGGGACCATCTTGACGGTATATCGTGGGAGGAACAAATGCCCAACCCAATGCTTCGCTAACCAGGTAGGCGGCTACTTCACGGTGGGCAAGAGTAGCACGTGGAAAATCCCATAATGGGCGTTCACCGCGCGTGGGTTTGTATACACCCCGGAGAACCTGGTTTTCATAGTTGATCTCCACTGCGAAGGTATAGTTGGATCCCCATAGGAATTCGCCTGTGATGCTAAGCTCCCCGTTTTTGAGTTTATTGAGTAGAGAAGGATCATTACTGGACATGGGATTTAAACTAAGACGCTGGATCATCGATCCAGCGTGATTCTTTTTTTCTACCTCGCTGATCTATACCATTACCGAAACTGAACAAAGGATCGACCAATTATCAATGGCTGTGACCATTTTTTTTCGGACAAAAATGCCCTTCAGGATCCATGGGTTCACGACATTGGGGGCAGAGAGGGCGTCCTTGCGAGGCGATCTCAATTCCCCAATTACTCATCGCTCGTAATTGTGATCGAGTACACCAGAAGCGCACAACCCTTGCCTCTTCAGAGTCTTCTTCTTCGCTGGTTAACTCCGTGGCAACCAGGATCAGCAGGTCACTGTCTGCATCATATCCTAATCCAAGCTCTCCAACCCGGAAAAGTGGATCGACGGGGGGGAGAATATGCATTTTCTCTTCCGTGAAATCTCCAGAAGATGGGGGCAGATCAGGATTTTTTTCCTCGATTTCAATTAAAAATTGTTCCAATCCGATCGCCAGCGATTGGATTTGGAATTTTTCAATGATCAAGGTCACCGTACGATCATCCTGCCAACCCTGCAGATAAAAAACGCGCTTCCCGGGTGGTCCGATGGTATCGACCAAAATATGAGTGACTGGCTGAAGATCTAGCTCATCAGGCGGCATGATAGCTCCAAATAATATCGAGTTTGGTTAGTATACCAGAGTCAATGTTTGGCAAACTTAAGAGAAAGATCATAATTCATGGCCAGTAATTGGCTGCCAAATTCCCCAATGAAAAGGGCTGTAATCGAGGCTGGTAACACACTAAGTCGCTGATACATATCAAGCGGCAGGCCGAGATAATAAGCCACAACCAGTTTGATCGGATCAGAATGGGATACACATACAAGCAAATCCTGCGGCTCGTGTACCTCAACCAGGTGTTCGATCTCCTGCACGAAGCGATGCTGGCAATCCACGATGCGTTCACCACCAGGAAAACGAAATCGGGAAGGGTTGAGCTGAACCTTGCGCCAGGTATCCAATTGCTGGAGTTTTTTGATCTTCTTACCCTGCCATTCTCCAACATCGGTCTCAAGCAACCCCTGGCGTGGAATAACCTTCAAGTTGTGTGCTTTTGCTATAGGTTTGGCAGTCTCCATGGTCCTATCTAATGGGCTGCTGTAAATCGCTTTTATGGGGGCTTTTTTTAGAAATTTGGCGACTTGCTTTGCTTGTTTGCGCCCTTGCTTGTTTAAATGAATACCAGGTTTTCTACCAGGAAGACGACGCTCTTTGACATAATTGTTTTCACCGTGGCGCACGAGTAAGATAAGGGGCATATTTTCTGTTTCCTATTTCTGAATGTGTAGTTGAGTTTTTATCATGCTACCTCAGGTACCGCTGGAGGGTTTATGTTTGTGCTTGATCTCCTGGATTGTATCCTGAGTGAGATTTGGAATTTCCTTTGTGGTTTCGATTCCCAAAGCGAGGCGTTGGGCTTTGCGCCAGCGGCTCAGGCGTTGTTTAATTTCTCGCTCGTGACCCTGTTCACTGGGCTGGTAGAAATAGGTGCCTAAAACACCACTTGGGAGGTACTGCTGGGGTAAGAAGTGTTCAGGATCTTCATGCGGGTACTGGTAATCCTGACCGTGCCCTAAGGCTTTGCCATCCCGATTGGCATCCTGCAGGTGTTTGGGGACCTCGGTTTTGCCTTCGTCCTCGATCAGCTGGAAGGCTTTAAAATAAGCTCCTGCGCTGTTGGATTTCGGTGCCGTAGCCAGAAAAAGGGTTGCCTCCACAATGGGGTAAATACCCTCCGGCAAACCAATATAGTCGAATGCCTGGGCAGCCGCGCTGGTTACTACCAGGCCCATGGGATCACCCAAACCGATATCTTCACCAGCTAATATAATCAACCGGCGCAGGATGAAGCGTGGGTCTTCTCCCGCATAGAGCATTTTCGCCAGCCAGTACAGGGCAGCATCGGGGTCCGAGCCGCGCACGGATTTAATAAAGGCGGAGATTGTATCATAATGGGCATCACCATCCTTGTCGTATAACACTGCTCGTCGTTGAATTGATTCCTGGGCGATCTCCAGGTTAATGCCTATCTTGCCATCCTGGTCTGGAGGAGTGCTCTCGACTGCCAGTTCCAGTGCATTAAGCGCGTTGCGGGCATCACCGCCCGCAACCCGGATTAAGTGTTCTAGCGCATCTGCCTCAATGGTTATATCCAATTTTCCATAACCACGCTCTACATCCAGGAGCGCTCCCTCTAAGATTAAACGCACATGCGCTTCTTTCAGGGGACGTAATTGGAAGATGCGGGAACGTGAGACTAGAGCGCCGATCACCTCGAAATAAGGGTTTTCGGTGGTGGCACCGATCAGGATCACAGTCCCGTTCTCGACATGGGGCAGGAGGGCATCTTGCTGGGCTTTATTCCAACGATGCACCTCGTCAACGAACAAGGTGGTTCGCTTTCCGTAAAGTTTCCTTCGTTCAAGCGCATTATTGAGGATTACCCGCAGCTGAGGCTTACCCGCCAGGACTGCAGAAAGCGTATCAAAGTGCGATTCAGTCCGGTTAGCAATAATCTGTGCCAAGGTGGTTTTGCCGGTCCCGGGTGGTCCCCATAGGATGATGGAGGAAAACAGGCGATCAGATTCTATCGCACGGTGCAGTAAGCGACCCGAACCGATGATCTCCTCCTGACCCACAAATTCATCCAAGGTGCGTGGACGCATACGAGCAGCAAGAGGAGCCTCAGTCTGCATCCTTTTCTCGAGTGAGTGGTCAAATAGGTCTTTCATCGTTCTAATTATAACGGTGCTTGTCCAATATTTAATAGTTATAGTGGATTTTGCAATCCTTTAGCGTAAAATGGAGTAGAGAACCACGCTCTACAATTTTTCAGGATGATAAATTTCAATAATTCGATCAATGGCTAATTTACTGGGGATCGATCTAGGTACATCGAGTGTTAAGGTTTTGGTTGCTGATGAGAACGGCAGGATTTTGAGCCGCGGCAGTGCTGATTATCCCCTGCTGACTCCAAAACCAGGCCGGGTTGAACAAGACCCGCATGACTGGTGGCAGGCTGCAGTGATGGCTGTTCGCCAGGCCATGACCGGACATCCAAGCCTGGACGGGATCGGTATCAGCGGACAGATGCATGGTGCTGTGTTATTGGACCACGCCAATCACATCCTTAACCCAGCAGTTATCTGGCCTGACCAGCGGAGTTTACCGCAAGTCAAAGAAATTACAGATCTGATCGGCAGGGAGAGGTTAATCGAAATCACGGGCAGCCC
>JALHTN010000685.1 GCA_022865865.1 Anaerolineales bacterium | reverse complement strand
GTGATCTTGATCTGCGCTGACACGGATTCAACGGACCCGGTGGAATTGGCAGGTGCAGTCGCCCGGGACAGGGCGCGCGTAGTTGCCGCAGGGGCAGTCGGTCTGGAACTTCCCCGCAAGGTCTATTATGAAAAGGAACTTTCATTCATCAACTCGCGTTCCTACGGTCCAGGACGCTATGACCCCACTTACGAGCAGGAAGGCCAGGATTATCCGCTTGGATATGTACGCTGGACGGAAGGGCGCAACCTGGAAGCATTTGTCGACCTGCTCTCCAGCAAACAAATCGACGTGCGCCCACTTGTCACCCATCGCTTTCCCATCGACCAAGCTCCCCAAGCGTATGAATTGATCACGGGAAAGGGCAAAGGACCTTTCCTCGGTGTTTTACTGACCTATGGCAGTCATGAATCCCCGCAAAGTGAAGATCTTCCCGCATCAGAACCATCACAACCGGGTGAGCCTCCACCAGAAACTCAGCCCCTCCCCGATGTAAAGATTCTCAAACTCGGAGTATTGGGTGCCGGAAATTTTGCCTCGGCGGTGATGCTGCCCGCTGTGAAGAAAATCAGCGCTATCGAGTTGGTCGGCATCGCCTCTGCCAGCGGAGCCCCCGCTCAAACCGCAGCGGGTAAATTTAGCTTTCAATATGCAACTGGTGATGTCGATAAAATCATGAGCGATCCTGGAATTAACACCATCGCCATCCTCACCCGCCACCACCTTCACGCCCAGCAAGTGATCATAGCCCTGCGAGCTGGAAAGCATGTATTTTGTGAGAAACCATTGGCAATCACAATGGAAGAATTGGAATCTGTTTTCAAGGATATGGAAAATGTACCCGCAAATTCCCAGCTCCTGATGGTTGGATTTAATCGCCGCTTCGCTCCCTTCAGCCAACGCATTAAATCCTTTCTCGGTAATCGCCAGGAACCACTCTTAGCGCGCTACCGAGTCAATGCCGGATACCTGCCGCCTTCCCATTGGCTGCACGACCAAAATCAGGGTGGTGGCAGGATCATCGGTGAAGCTTGCCACTTCATTGATTACCTGACCTTTCTGGTGGGTGCGCCTCCCAGCTCTGTGGCAGCTTTCGGGCTGCCTGATGCCGGGCGATACCAGGAAGATAATATTCACCTGGTCCTGAATTACCCTGACGGCTCGCTGGGAACCATTGACTACCTGGCAAGTGGAGATAAATCCTTTGCCAAGGAGCGGCTGGAAGTGTTCGCAGCCGGGCAGGTCGCCGTGCTGGATGATTTCCGTTCTTTGGAGCTAGTCCACAACGGAAAAAGCCAGGTCTACCGCTCCCGCCTTCGTCAGGATAAAGGTCACCAAGCTGAATGGCAGGTCTTTCAACAAGCCATTCTCGCTCGTGATGAGCCACCCATACCGTACGACCAGTTATACGGTGTGTCACTCGCTTCAATATTCGCAGTCGATGCCCTGCGCAGTGGAGAAATCATCCCCATTCCAGGGAGGGGGCTATCGTGAGCCGGGATCAATTCACAATCACTTCGCTTGACATTTCTGGAAATCATGAACAAGCTGTCGCAAACCAATTCATCCGGCAAGCGAGAACTAGTGAAAAACTGGCCATTATGTATCCTGGGATGCGATATTCTTGTGATAAACCGCTGTTGTACTACACCACAGAACTTCTATTAAGCCGGGGATACGATGTACTGCAGCTCTGGTCGAATTATGGATCATCCGAGTTCAATCAATTATCCCAAGCAGAACAAACCGTGCAGTTAATCCAAGATGGGCACGCGCTGCTGAACTCAGGCATTCAATCGGGGACTTATTCCCAGCGATTACTCTGCGGAAAATCGCTTGGAACACTGACCATGGCATTTATCCTCAATGAATATCGGAATCTAACCAGTGCAACAACTATCTGGTTCACGCCATTAATCCATTTACCACCGGTATCACAAGCGATCCTGAATATTGAGGCACCTGCCTTTGTAGCTGGCAGTCAGGCTGACAGCACGTTTTCAGCAGGACCTGCTGACCAGATCACATCCATGTCCTGTGCAACTACATTCGTCATTGACCAAGCCGATCACAGTTTAGAAATTCCTGGCGATACGCTCAATTCTCTCCAAATTCTAAACCAGATAATGGTTAAATTATCCGAGTTTATCAGCTAAGCAGATAAATTCTTCTACAAAACTACCCGTGTCTATTTCTCAACGTCTGGTATTCGCTCTTAGAGCCACCCGCGAGCTCGGTCTGGAGCAAGTTGGTTTGTATACCTGCTACCAGCTCGCTTTGCGGACTGGATGGTTGCGCCGCATAACCCCTGCCCGGGAACCAACCGATTCTCTCCAGACAGAAGCACATGAAATTTCCCTGGGACTGATAAATGTTCCCAGCCGCGATGCTTTAACAAAATTAATTGGAGACCATGCCTCTGCACTCTTGGCAGAAGCTAACGATCTCAATCATGGTAAAGTGCGCTTATTTGGGGGTGCCCCTCACGATCTCGATCTGGTGGTACCTCTCCCACTTCATCACTGGACAAACATCACTCTTGAACAAACCCCAGTAGGTGTTGAGGATATCAAGTATCTCTGGGAACCCGCCAGGTTCACCTGGATTTATACCCTGATGAGAGCATATATTTTGAGCGGTGATGAAAGTTATGTGGAGACTTTTTGGCGCGAGTTCGAAGCCTTCGCGGATATTAATTTACCCAACCTGGGACCAAATTGGGTTTCAGGTCAGGAAATAGCTCTCCGTTTGATTTCATTTGCATTTGCATATCAAGTCTTCTGTTCAGCAGAGGTCAGTACACCAGATAGGATAAACCGGCTCAGTTTCGCGATTGCTGATCATGCTGCCCGTATTCCCGCTACACTTATTTATGCGCGTGCACAAAACAACAACCACCTTTTAAGCGAAGCCGCGGGTTTAATCACCGCGGGAATGGCATTACCAGGTCACCCCAAAGCGGATGAATGGAAAAAGATGGGCTGGCGCTGGTTTAATCACGCCTTGGAGACCCAGATAACCAGTTCCGGTACTTATATCCAGCAAAGTGTAAATTACCACCGTATGATGCTGCAGCTGGCAATATGGGTTTCTGTCATTGATGGATCTATTTCTGAGGCTAACAATCAAAGATTGGCAGCCGCTACCAACTGGCTGTTGGGTTTGGTTGATCCTGAGACTGGCCGTGTCCCCAATCTCGGTCATAATGATGGATCATATTTCCAACCACTTGCCAGCTGTTCGTATGCCGATTACCGCCCTGTTCTGCAAGCCGCTGCCATTACCTTCCTGGGAGAACGAGCACTACCAACTGGACCTTGGGATGAATTTGCCTTCTGGCTGGGGTTATCAGAGCAGGATCGAATAGAACCGTTTACCAGTGAGGAGTCTCCTGAAAATCTAAAAGTGGATGCTTTTCCAGATTCACATCTCATACTGCAGGATCGATCGAATTCAACCTGGGCTAGTTTCCGGGTGGCTCATTTCAATACCCGCCCTGCCCACGCAGATCAACTTCATCTCGATTTTTGGTGGCGCGAACATAATGTCGCTCTGGATGCGGGCACATATCTTTATAATGCTCCCCCACCCTGGGATAATTCTTTGGTCCATTCTGGGGTTCATAATACAGTTACTATCGATGGACGCGACCAGATGACCCATGCTGGGCGTTTCCTGTGGCTGGATTGGGCACAAGCCGAGATCATTGACCAGATAACAGATCGAGGGGGAGAGAGGGTTAAAGTAGTAGGTCAGCACGATGGTTATCGCCAGCTCGGGGTGACCCATCGCAGATCGATTAGTTGCGAATCATCAGGCAAATGGGTCATTCAAGATGATCTGGTGTCTTTCAATAAACACCACATCAAACTTGGGACAGCAAATCAACCACCTTCGAAAAAATCTGGAGCCGATCAAACATATCGGGCACGTTTACATTGGTTGCTGCCAGATTGGTCTTGGGAAATTGATGATGATGAAAACAGCCAGCAAACGAGGTTCCGATTGAGATCTCCACAAGGTTGGATCAGCCTTCAAATTGGCATTATGCCTGCAACGGAGAACCCTGAAAACCATCGGCAGCCAGTCATCCAGCTCATTCGAGCTGGTGAACTCCTTCTCGGGACTGGTTCAGCATCCCCGGTCTCCGGTTGGGTTTCGCCCACATATGGATACAAGATCCCAGCGCTTTCGCTGGCAATTGAAATCGAATCAGTTCTACCAATCAAATTTACTTCCGAGTGGGATTTCCCTCAAGTTTCATAGCACATACATCAATCCCACTTCCAGTTATTAAATATCAACCGTCATTATGCATATTCTCTTGATTCACCAGGCATTTGCTGCTCTTGACGAACCGGGTGGCACCCGGCACCATGAGATCGCTCAATATCTGACGAAACGCGGCCACAAGGTGACGATCATCGCCAGCCCGGTCAGCTATTTAACCGGCAAAAGTGAGCATGACTCAGACCGAGAACCTGAATGTACTGGGATTACAATTTTACGCGCATATACTTACCCTGCATTGCATCGCAGCTTCGTTCACCGCATTTTCAGCTTCATGAGTTTTATGATCTCCTCATTTGTTGCCGGATTTAAGGTGAGAGAAGTCGATTTGGTTTGGGGAACTTCACCACCAATATTCCAAAGCCTGACAGCCTGGGCTTTAGCCCGGATTAAAGGAGCTCCCTTCCTGCTTGAAGTCCGTGATTTATGGCCTGCATTTGCCATCGCAGTAGGCGTCCTTCGCCAACCCGTCCTGATCGCTGCCTCCGAATGGTTAGAGAAATTCCTTTACCGCCACGCAGACCAGGTAGTGGTCAACTCACCAGGTTTCATCGACCATACCCGTAAGCGTGGTGCAAGGCTGGTTGAGCTGGTTCCCAATGGGGCTGATACCAGCATGTTTGATCCGCAATCCATGGGAAAAGCAGCCTCTCAGACAATCGGATATCCTGATAAATATATTGTGCTTTATGCTGGTGCACATGGGATGTCAAATGACCTGGAGGTAGTTCTCGAGGCAGCTGGTTTGCTGAAAACTAGGACGGATATTTTCTTTGTTTTACTCGGAGATGGGAAAGAAAAACCTGCCCTGCAGACCCAGGCCGAGGAAATGGCATTGACCAACCTTAAATTCATGCCTCCTATTCCTAAGAATGAAATGCCAGCTGCTCTAGCAGCTGTGGATGCCTGCATAGCTATACTAAAGCCCATCCCTCTCTACGGGACAGTCTATCCAAACAAGGTTTTTGATTACATGGCTGCTGGAAAACCAGTAGTGCTGGCAATGACAGGGGTGATCCGCAAGGTAATCGAATCAGCAGGTGCAGGTTTGGTTATACCGCCAGGAAATCCAGCTGCTCTGGCAGATGGAATAGCTTATTTGGCCGATAATCTGAATGAGGGTATCGAGATGGGAACCAGAGGTAGAAATTACGTGAAAAAGCACTTCGACAGACCAGATCAGGCAGAAAAGTTTGGATTACTGATCGAAAACCTGGTCGACCTGAATAAGGTATAATCCAAGCCGTGCCAAAATCAGTCTCCCCGGAAGATTTATCTGCTGAGGAATTACGCCGTCTGTTGGTAGAAAAAAGGCGCGCTTCCCGTCAGGATCGGTTAGAAAGATATCGTCGTACAGGTCGAGTGGTACTCGTTGCACCTGATATGGATGGTTCCTCCTTAGAAAACCTGCGCACGGGCGAATTTGATGAACAAGCTGATCAGCTCTCCGATCAGCCAACAACGCCACGCAGGAAAAAAATCCTGGATGGGCTGCTTCTTTTCGTTGAGTTATTAGCTGTTGTTGGTCTTCTCCTGCTTCTATTTAATGGTGTCAGCATGATGCGTGATCTGAACAATGAAGTTGCCATAGCCCTCGAACAGCCAACTCTCACCCCTACGCCATTGATCGTCTCAGTGGTTTTACCTTCCGGTCATACGCCACCAACTTCACCAGAAGGAGCCCGTCCAAATGAAGCTGAAATCCCACAGCATTTAAAACCTTTGGTCCAATCTTTAGCTGACATCCCTCTCCCCACACCTGGTCCTGAACAGGCAAACCGCATTCAAATTCCCGCAATTGGTGTCGATGCCCCCATTGTGCAAGGTGACGGTTGGGAGCAATTAAAGAAAGGCGTCGGACAGCATATCGGTTCTACCGACCCTGGTGAGAAAGGTAACGTCGTACTGTCCGCACATAATGATATTTTTGGCGAGATCTTCCGCGACCTTGACCGCTTAAAACCCGGAGATGAGATTACGATATATACCAACCAGCGTGCTTACTCTTATGTGGTTAGCGATAGTGAAATCGTCGAACCCACTCAAGTAGGCATCATGGAAAACACCTCCCAACCAACATTAACCCTAATTTCATGTTATCCTTACCTGGTAGATGATCATCGCATCGCGATCACATCACGATTGCAAACGAATTAATAAATTGAAGAAAGCGCTTATATAAATGAGTAAAAAAAGTACACGCAAAACACATACAAGAAACGATTCGGGACAAACAAGTTCTTCTGGAACGAAAACTAGCAGCAGCAATCTGCCTGACAACTTTAATCCAGATTACACTTATGTCAGACAAGATCTGCGCACAATTGGTATTCTGGCTGCTATATTCATCACGATTCTTGTTGTCCTTTCATTTATTATTTAGATTCCCCCCAGAAAGATCAATATCCGTATCCAGGGGTGCGGTTATCCACTTATTCGTGGATTGATCAAGATATTCGGGGAATAACAGGAATAGTGAATGTGAGCATTGTTCGGAATGAATGAGACCAACTCACCTCCCGCATCCCCAATCTGGAATTCCGGCACCAAGCTAATCGTTGGTCTGACTTTCGTTGGAATTCTGGTTGCCCTGCTGATCTATTTCCGATCGATCATCGGTCCTTTATTGCTGGCGTTTATTTTGGCCTATGTTCTGCATCCAGTTGCTGGATACCTGCATAAGAAATCACGTCTTAGCTGGCGCTGGTCTGTAAATATCGTATTCGTATTATTTGTTCTCATCTTGCTATCAATCTTAGCTTTGTCCGGATTTGCGATCGTCCAGCAGATGCAAAGCCTGATCAACGTGATCAACACTTTTACAGTCCGCCTGCCTACCCTGGTGGAACAGATTGCATCCCAGTCTTTTGGTATTGGACCTTACCAGTTCGGACTAAATCAAACCGATCTGCAATCGCTCGCTAATCAGATATTAAATACGTTACAACCTGTATTGGGTAGATTTGGCTCGATACTCAGCTCTTTTGCTGCGAGCGCTATTGTAACCCTCGGTTGGATATTGTTCGTGCTGGTCATCGCCTATTTCTTACTTGCCAGGACAGGCGAGGTTACAGATGAGATGATTGATTTTGACATCCCTGGATATAACAACGATATCAGCCGCATGAACCTTGAATTTCGCCGCATTTGGAATGTTTTTTTACGCGGCCAAATGGTCATTTTCTTGCTGGCGATCGTCTTATATTCGATATTATTGACTACATTGGGTGTCAGGTACGCATTAGGAATTGCGATCATGGCTGGAGTCGCCCGCTTCATTCCATACGTGGGACCATTCATAGTCTGGATCGTTACTGCACTGGTTGCTTTTTTTCAAAACTCTAATTATTTCGGTTTAGAGCCATGGATTTACGCTATCCTGGTCGTGGGATTGTGTTTAATTGTGGATGCAATCCTTGACAACATCGTCGTACCGAAATTCCATGGTGATACGCTGGGTTTACATCCAGCAGCAGTGTTGGTTGCAGCCCTGATTGCAGCTCGTTTAATCGGTTTTGTTGGCCTAGTCCTGGCTGCTCCAGTGTTGGCATCCATGGTATTGGTCAGCAGGTACTTCCTTCGCAAATTGCTGGATCAGGACCCTTGGCCATCTTCCGAATTTGAGTCACAGAATTCAAATATCCCATGGAATGAATTTATCAGTCGTCTGCTCAAGGGGAAAAAAAAGAATGAGCCCATCGAATAATCAAAATTATCGCTAATTTAATATCTTGGGGGAAACTAAAGTTGTAAACAAATATCCACTGCTAATTTGAATAACCGCATGCGAACATCTTTCCTGGCTTGCCATTGGCGGGGATCCCAATTTGAACCGCTGATATCATCTCCACCATATAGAATCTGTCCAAATGGCACCTGGCGAAATTGAGCCACTGCCAGGAAGGCAGCCATTTCCATCTCCACTGTTAAACAACCTTCATTTTTTCTCAGCTTGACTTTCTCGGGAGTTTCCCGGTATGGGGCATCAGTGGTCCAGGTTTTAACCAATTGATATTCAATATCCTGAGCAATAAGAACAGCCTCAATTATCTCCAAAACATCCTTATCCACCTGAATTTCTCGTCCGGGTGGGAGATAATGGAATGACGTACCTTCATCTCGAACAGCAGCAGTCGGGACTAGAATATTGCCTACATCAATTTCTCGAGCCAGGACACCAGCCCCGCCGCAGGCAATGATTTTACGAGAACCTCGCGCGATCACTTCTTCCATCAGAGCAGCTGCCAGCGGAGCCCCTACACCTGGTTGAAATACCCCCATCCGCTTTCCTCCCGCATCCATCTCATATAACGGTCGCTTCAGATCCTCCCATTCTTGGTAAGCAATCCTTCGTAGAGCACCATCTTGCAAAAGGATTTCTACTACCTCTCCAAAAAAACAAAAAACACAATGCTCAGGAGCTCCAATATCTTCAACCGCTTGTTGAGGTTCGATAATTGCGGGAATGGTGGGATCAAATTCCAATAAAGGATAATCTTTCATCTCCATCATGGGATTGTCCTTTGTGCTGAGGATCGGATGCGAATACTAAGATGTTCCAAAAAATTCAATTTAATTAATGATTTTTGGGTCGGTGATACCCAAAAAATATATACCCGGTGTTGATCGGGCATATATTATGTAAATTAGCAACTTTAATCAACTTTAAGCACTTGCCTGACCGTATAGGTTTTCTCGAATCTCAATCACCTGCTGTCGTAGCTGATCATCACGTTCAAGTAAATCAGCGATCTTAGCACAACCATACATGATAGTCGTATGATCACGTCCCCCCAAGGTCTCCCCAATTGAAGGTAAAGATATATGCGATTCTTCCCGCAATAGGTACATAGCGATTTGGCGAGGCAATGCCACTTCCCGGGAACGGTCGCGGCTCAGCATCCGATCCATCTTGATCCCAAAAGCCTCAGCTACCGATTCAACTACTTCTTCTGGTTCAACTTTTGACCGGCGGGGTAATAAATCCGCAAGAGCAGTCTCCACCAATTTTGGAGTTAAGGGTAACCCGCTCAGATCAACAAATGCGACTACGCGGGTTAAGGCGCCTTCTAATTCACGAATATTCGATTGAACCTTGCGGGCGATTACCTCGATGATCTCTCCCGGAATTTTTCTCCCCGCACGTTCAGATTTCGATCGTAAGATCGCCATGCGAGTTTCAAAATCAGGTGGCTGGAGATCGGCAGTTAATCCCCACTCGAATCGAGAGCGAAGCCGTTCCTCGAGCGTATTTAATGCCTTTGGAGGACGATCGGAAGATATGATGATCTGCTTATCCTGACCATGAAGGGTATTAAAGGTATGAAAAAATTCCTCTTGTGTGGATTCTTTACCAGCGATGAATTGAATATCATCGATCAGCAGGACATCGATCCTGCGGTATTTTTCACGGAAAGCTTGTGTTTTATGAGCGCGGATAGCGTTGATCAAATCATTGGTGAACTCTTCTGATGATACATATAAAATTTGCTGACCTATTGAGGCGCTAAAATTGCCAATTGCATGCAGCAGGTGGGTTTTTCCCAATCCAACGCCACCATATAAAAAGAGCGGATTATAAGCCTGAGCAGGGTTTTCTGCGACGGCCAGCGAGGCAGCATGGGCCAAACGATTGCCAGCTCCAACTACAAAATTATCAAACGTGTACCTGCCATTTAATGTTTGGTTGCTGGGGATTATCGGATCATCTTCGATAGGAATATCAGGGAGATATTCGCTGCTCAGGTTTACTTCTTGATCCTGCCACACGATGAACCGCACTTCTACTGTACGATTCATCATCCCTGTGAGTATTCGTACGACCGTACTTGATAATCGATTCTCTAACCAATCACGCGCATAGGCATTTTTCACACTGACCACAAAGGAGCCATCTTCATACGAAAAGAATTCCGCACCTCGGACCCAGGTATCGAAAGCGGCTTTTGGCATCTCCAATTGAAGCTGTCCTTGCGCTGCTTGCCAGGCTTGTTCAGCTTTCATAAAGAACAACCTCCTGCCTCAAAGATTTTTTCACACTTCGTAAAACAAGAACTTGAATACCATCCCAATCACTGCTCTCCTCAGTAAATGGTTCAATTTAAATCTAGTTGTGTCACCAAGAAAACCTACCGCCAGCTGCGAGTTCACCCCCAGGATTGATCAGCGAATTATTTGGCAGTGCGTCCCTTGCGTTCTTCATTCTAGCAGAAGGTGACACTTAAAATCAAGAGATAAAACCCTTTGAATCCTAAAAGAAACAGATAATTTAAGAATCGAAATGTTAAAGATATTCTTGTCGGTAGAATAATAAACGCAACATATTAAAAACAGTATTGACACCCATTAGTGGGTCAACTTTGACACCAACCCCAAGATATGGCATCATATCCCGGGTTTTTGAAATCCTGATTCCAAAAAGAATAGAAATCTTAAAATTTGAAAAAGAATAATAAATAAATACTTGCCTGACTCTCCCTCCGATTTCTGTCTGTTTTCCTGCATGTTTTTTCGATCAACAGACAAGACTCAAGAACACTCGATCATTCCCACCAATATTCGTTTTTAATCCATCTCAATCTGATATCGCTCCTATACGATGTTAACAGTTTTCTTGCAATCATCCGGTATCATTACTTATAAAATAAAAGGGAATAAGGAGTGAATAGATGTCAAAGATTATCGGTATAGATTTAGGTACCACCAATAGTGTCGTAGCAGTGATGGAAGGTGGTGACCCGACGGTGATAACAACTGCCGAGGGCACCCGTTTGTTACCATCTGTCATAGGATTCAACAAGAATAATGAACGTTTGGTTGGGCAAACTGCAAAGAGGCAGGCGGTAGTCAATCCTGAAAACACAATATCATCAATCAAGCGATTTATGGGTCGCCGGTACGAGGAAGTCGAAACCGAGCGAACGATGGTTCCTTTTGAGGTCGTGCAAGGCCCAGCTGGAGACGCAAGGGTAAATATCCCGGTCGTTAATAAAGAATACACCCCCCAAGAAATCTCTGCAATGATTCTATCCAAACTCAAATCTGATGCAGAGGCCTACCTTGGAGAATCGGTCAGCAAAGCAGTAATAACTGTACCTGCATATTTCAATGACAGCCAGCGCCAATCTACGAAAGATGCTGGCAAAATCGCGGGTTTGGAAGTTCTGCGAATAATCAATGAACCAACTGCAGCTGCACTGGCATATGGACTTGATAAGAAAGAAAATGAAACCATCCTCGTATTTGACTTAGGTGGTGGCACTTTTGATGTTTCCGTACTTGAAGTTGGTGAAGGGGTGATCGAGGTCAAATCCACCAATGGAGATACTCATCTCGGTGGTGATGATTGGGACGAACGGATCGTGAATTGGGTAGCAGATGGATTCAAGATAGACCAAGGTATTGACCTGAGAACTGATCGACAGGCTCTACAGAGGCTGCGTGAAGCTGCTGAGAAAGCAAAGGTAGAACTTTCAAGTGTGATGGAGACCGAAATAAATCTGCCATATATCTCAGCTGATGCTTCTGGTCCGAAACACCTGCAAACGAAATTATCCCGGGCGAAATTTGATCAGCTCACCGAAGATCTAATTCAACGCTTAAGAGATCCTTTCAATGCTGCATTAAATGACGCCAATCTTGGTCAGTCTGATATTGACGAGATCGTTCTCGTTGGCGGCGCGACGCGCATGCCCATGGTCCAAGAACTCGTCCGTTCATTGACCAATAAAGAACCCCATAAAGGTGTCAATCCAGACGAGGTAGTTGCGATCGGTGCGGCCATTCAAGCTGGAGTGCTGGCAGGAGATGTCAAAGATGTTCTGCTTTTAGATGTTACCCCGCTTTCGTTAGGACTGGAAACCTTGGGAAGCGTGATGACCCCGATAATTGACCGCAATACAACCATCCCGGTTCGAAAATCTGAAATATTTTCAACTGCCGAGGATAACCAGACCGCCGTCGATATCCATGTTCTTCAAGGTGAGCGACCCATGGTAAGCGATAACATGAGCCTCGGTCGCTTCAGGTTGGAGGGAATACCACCTGCGCAACGCGGAATTCCACAAGTAGAAGTGACTTTTGATATCGATTCAAACGGAATCATCAAAGTCACCGCCCAGGATAAAGCCACGGGTAAAGAACAGAATGTGACCATTACGGCTTCAACCAACCTCAACAAATCTGAAATTGACGAGATGGTAAAGGATGCCCGCGACCATGAGAGTGACGATCGCCAACGAAGAGATTTGATCGAAGCCCGGAACATTGCCGACAGCACCGCATATCAAACAGAAAAGACCCTCCAGGAACTAGGTGAAAAGATCTCCTCTGAAGAACGTTCGGAAATCGAAGGGAAAATCAACGAACTGCGGGAGACAATGAAGAATGACGATGTCACCACCCTCCGCCAACAAACTGAGGAACTACAAAATGCCTTCCACGCAATCAGCCAGCAGATGTACGCTCAGCAGCAGGCTGAACCCGGCAGCAATGGCCATGAGCCACAAGCCCATCAAGACGAGGAAAACGAGGAAGAAGTTGTTGAAGGTGAATTCCGAGAAGTCTAAGTAAATCAATCCGCAGGTCTGCCCGGTAATTTTCAGGATAACTGATGATTACCGGGTTTTTATTTTTAGATATAATTAGGATATCGAATGAATAGCCAATCATCACCACCAGTGAGAAATTTCATGCCTGCTGCGATTATCCTGGCCTTAATCGGCTGGGGTGGTTTATTTGCTTTGATTACTTTCACTTACCCAACAGTAGGCCCCAGGTGGTTATTCTTCTTCCTTGGTGTTCTGGCATTAACTGGTACAGCACTTCCGATTGTAGCTTTCCTAAACCAGCGCTTTCCCACTAATCCTCCTGTATCCCCTGGTGTGATCATCCGAGAAGCAATTTGGTTTGGGATATACTTTCCTACCTTAGCATGGCTGCAGCTGGGGCGGGTTCTTACCCCAGCGCTAGTTCTTCTGCTTGCAGTGGGATTCTTTGCGATCGAAGTGCTTCTTCGTATGCGGGAACGCAGCCAGTGGAATCCTTAAGGAACACTTTCTAATCAATGAGTGAACTCCGGCAACTCCCCTCCGTTGATCAATTGATCAGTACTGAAACGATTACGGAGTACATTTCCGTTTATGGTCGTTTATTAACTATACAAGCTATACGCATGGTTTTAGATATTGTGCGATCCAGACATAGTTCAGGTGATGATATTCCTGCTGAGAAGGATATACTTGCAATGGTGGCGGAACAATTAAAATCTTGGACCGCCCCAACTTTACAGCATGTGATCAATGCAACCGGTGTAATATTACATACCAATCTTGGTCGAGCTCCTATCAGCAAATCAGCTTTACAAGCAATTAATGATACTGCCTCGGGTTATAGTACATTGGAATACAATCTCGAATTGGGGAGCAGGGGTTCAAGGAGCATCCATGCGGAGGATTATTTAAAGCAGTTGACAGGAGCTGAGGCAGCTTTAGTTGTCAACAACAATGCTGCAGCAGTATTGCTCATCCTATCAACCTTATCCAGACGGAGAAAAGTCGTTATCGCTCGATCGCAATTAGTTGAGATCGGTGGTGGTTTTCGTATCCCCGATGTGATGAAGCAATCTGGTGCGATATTGTTCGAAATTGGTACCACAAATCGAGTCCACCTGCATGATTACCAACAGGCGATTCAGGATGAGTCAATTAAACTGATCATGCGTGCTCATCGGTCGAATTTCCAAATCCTCGGATTTACCAGTGAACCATCTTTGCGTGAAATCGTTTCGGTTGCCCACCAAGCCGGCTTACCCGTTGTGGATGATTTGGGTTCTGGAGCTTTGCTCGATACTGCTGATTTCGATTTGGGTCATGAACCGATGGTTCAAGAATCACTTGCCGCAGATGTAGATTTGGTATGCTTCTCGGGCGACAAGCTGCTTGGTGGCCCGCAAGCCGGTATCATCCTTGGAAAATCAAACCTGGTCAATAAACTCAAGAAACATCCTCTGGCAAGAGCTATCCGGGCAGACAAACTCTGCCTCGCGGCTCTCTCAGCAACACTGCTCCATTACTTAAGAACAGAAGCCCAAACAGAGATTCCCGTTTGGAGTATGATCAGCCAACCACTTGAGAAAATTCACGCTAGGGCAAACCAGTGGATTACGACACTTGAACGGGGCGAGATCCTTGAAGGCAGATCGACTGTAGGAGGTGGCAGTTTGCCGGGTGAGACCCTGCCCACATGGTTGGTCGCGATCAGCACTCGCCATCCGAACAAGCTGCTCGCTCAGTTGAGAGAAACCCAACCTCCGATCATAGCCCGGCTTGAGGAAGACCGCCTGGTTCTCGATCCAAGGACAGTATTGATCCCGCAAGAGGAAGAATTACTCACAAATTTAAGGCACATCTTGAACCAATAACACAAAATATTAGGAGCAACAATGAAATCAGATCTCGATCGTTTGATGGATGATCACGATTTAGATGCCATCTTGATCACCGGACCTGCGCAGCACAATCCACCCATGGTTTATCTGACGGGTCTAATCCATATGACCAGTGGAGACTTGATCAAGAAGAGAGGTTCAAATCCAGTACTCTTCTACAACCCAATGGAAAGGGATGAGGCTGCAAGAAGCGGATTTACAACCAAAAATCTTGCAGATTACCGGTTTGATGAATTAATCAAAGTAACAAAAGGCGATATCCTCGAAGCCACCATCTTACGCTACCAAAAAATGCTCAGCGAATACGGTCTCTCCTCAGGTAAGATTGCCATCTATGGAAAGATGGACGTTGGCAGCTCCTATGCAATATTCTCAGGCATCAAAGAAAAACTGCCAGAGCTCGAAATTATTGGCCAGCTAGGTGATTCTCTCATGATGCAGGCTATGGCAACCAAGGATGAGGATGAGGTCGATAGAATCCGTGCAATGGGTGAAATCACGGTTTCAATCGTTGGCAAAGTGGCGGATTTCCTGACCTCCCAAAAAAGTAAAGACAATGTCTTGGTCAAATCAAATGGCGATCCTCTTACAATTGGAGAAGTAAAAAACAGCATCAACCTGTGGCTTGCAGAAGCTGGTGTGGAAAATCCCGAGGGGACCATTTTTGCCATCGGCCGCGATGCTGGGGTACCACACAGCAGTGGCAATCCAAAGGACATCCTGGAACTCGGGCAGACGATCATCTTCGATATTTTCCCTGCTGAGGCTGGTGGAGGGTATTTCTACGATTTTACCCGCACCTGGAGCTTGGGATATGCGACCGATGAGGTGATGGCATTATACGATGATGTCTCCAACGTTTACCAGCAGATCATCAGTGAGCTCGAGGTGAATTCTCCCTGCAGTCAATATCAGGATCGCACTTGCGAAATGTTCGCGGATATGGGACATCCAACCATCAAGAGCAACCCCCAGACCCAGGAAGGTTACGTACACAGTCTCGGCCACGGTGTCGGCTTATACATTCATGAGTATCCACGCATAAGTTCAAATTTTAAAGAAGACCGCCTTGCACCAGGTTCTGTCGTGACAATCGAGCCAGGATTATATTACCCCGATAAGGGGATGGGAGTGCGTCTAGAGGACACTGTCTGGGTGCGTCCAGATGGTGAAATGGAAATATTGGTGGAGTACCCACACGATTTGATATTACCTATCAAGTAAGTTATCAAGAAAATACTACCTGGAAAATAAGGATAGAAAACCCTCATGACTGACAATTCACCTCAAAAACCTAGCCCTCAAGAAGGCACCATCCGCTTGTTAGGAATTGAGACTTCCTGCGATGAAACCGCAGCTGCAGTCGTCGAGGATGGCAAAAAGATTCTGTCGAACATTGTTGCATCACAGGTAGATATCCACGCTCAATATGGAGGCATCTTCCCAGAAATCGCCTCCCGCCAGCATGTGATTACTATCTATCCCGTCATAGAACAAGCTCTCCAACAAGCTCACATAACTCTCGAAGATGTCGATGGCATCGCAGTAACACGAGGTCCCGGACTATCTGGATCTTTGGTAGTTGGTCTAAATACCGCGAAGGGGATTGCTCTGGCTAACCAACTGCCCATCATTGGTGTGAACCATCTGGAAGCCCATATCTACTCAGCTTGGTTAGACACACAGGAACACACAGTTGATCGAGATCCGAAATTCCCACTGATAGCATTGATCGTTTCTGGCGGGCACACTGAGCTGATCCTGATGACGGATCATCTGACTTACCAACGTTTGGGAGGCACATTAGATGATGCAGCTGGCGAAGCTTTTGACAAAATCGCCAGGCTGCTCGGATTAGATTATCCAGGTGGTCCAGCAATCGAGCAATCTGCAAAGAGTGGAAATGAGCGCGCCTATAGCTTCCCCAGATCATGGTTAAACGATAGCTGGGATTTTTCTTTCAGTGGTTTGAAAACAGCTGTACTCCGTGAAGTACGCCGGTTAGAGGCTACAAATCTCCCCTTACCGGTGAACGATATTGCTGCTAGTTTTCAAGCTGCAGTCATTGAAGTACTGGTATCAAAAACTCTTAAAGCAGCGAGAGAATTGAGTGCCGAAGACATTCTTATCGCTGGTGGGGTTTCAGCAAATCAATCCTTAAGGCAGCAATTTCTCGAAAATTCTGAATTCCCAGTTCATATTCCCCCTCTTTCATTGTGTACAGATAATGCAGCCATGATCGCTGGAGCAGGTTATTTCCGATATTGCGCTGGACAACGGGATGAGTTAGATATGGATGCTCTCCCCAATTGGCCAGTATCAGAACTCGCATGAGAGAATGGCATTAAAACCAAACCGCCCTTTGGGGGGGCTCGTACCCCTAGGGCGGTTTTAATTGAGGAGAATGCTTTATTATTTTGCCACATTCACCTGAATGCTCGATGAAAAGAACTTAAATAATTGGTGAGAAAAATCGTAATAATTTTGGGTGATTAATCGCTTATTGCACTTTGGATCTCATCCAAATCAATAGGCCCCGAACGTAAAATGATTGGTTCCTCGGTTGAACAATCGACAACAGTCGAGGGTACACTACCTGGGCTTTTGCCCCCGTCAATCAAGAGGTGAATACGTCCATCTAGCTGCTGCAATACTTCCTGTGCGGTGGTTGTATTTTCATGACCAGAGAGATTCGCAGATGTCACACCAAGTGGTCCAGTTAATCTGAGCAACTGCAGCGCTAGTTCATGGTCTGGCACCCGGACTCCTATGGTTGGATTTGGGGAAAGCACATCTGGAAGATTTGGATGGCGAGGAACGATTAGTGTTAATGGCCCGGGCCAGAACCGGTTCGCCAGTTTACGAGCAGTATCATTTGGTGATATCGACACCTCGCTCAATTGTTCTGCAGAGCTAATTAATATTGCGATCGCCCGTGATGATTCCCGCCCCTTCACCATGTACAAACACTCGATGAACTCATCTCTAGATGGTAAAGCTGCTAATCCATAGACGGTGTCTGTTGGAAATGCAACCAATCCACCATTCTGAAGAATATCCACCGCATGTGGTAACGCAACCGGGTGATCTGACTTAATCACTTCAGTATTCATTGATTTCAATTTCCCAGCAACAATGCAGATCGATAATAAATCCCAACCAATTATATATGAAAAACGGAAGTGAGCAATTGAATTATTCTACCGTGTTTATCGAAATGGGTAATCAACAAAACCAAACTCGATTCATGGTAGATCCATTGGTATCCTGGAGAGGCTAGCGGTTCATGTCCCAAATCATCCGCAAACCATCCAGAGTTAACCATGGTGCGACGATTTCAATGGTATCTGTTTCAACTGCTAGAATTTCAGACAATCCTCCCGTCGCGATGACACGCATCCCCTCACCAAGTTCTTCCCGAAATCTTTCTACCATGCCTTCGACTAGGGCAACATATCCAAACAATAACCCAGATTGCATCGCATGTACTGTATTTCGACCAATCGCATTTGGGGGACGTTGTAAATCAACGCGAGGCAGTTTCGCGGTGCGAATAAACAAAGCCTCAGCTGCAATCCCTATTCCAGGCGCGATCGCCCCACCAAGGTAATCACCATTGGGTGAGATAGCGTCAAAGGTAGTGGCAGTACCAAAATCAACCACACATGCCGGACCACCATACAATCTCTGTACAGCAGCGGCATCCGCAATCCGGTCAGCACCCACCGCTTTTGGATCCTCATACAAAATGCGAACACCGGTTTTCACTCCAGCATCTACAACCAGCGGGTCGTGGTTCAGGTAATTGCTGCAGGCTTGGACGATCTTGCTGGTCAAGGGTGGCACAACAGATGCCAGGCAGATTCCCGTGATATTTTCAACCTGGTGGTGTTCATGAGCTAATAAACCCCTAAACTGCAAACCATATTCATCCGGCATCCTTTCATGGTTTGTCGCCAGCCGCCAGCGAGAGCCTAATGATTCCCCCTCATAAAGACCCAAGGTTATGTTTGTGTTGCCAATATCAATGGTAAGTAACATATCTCATTTTCCTATCAAAATATTATCGATCAGCCGTGTTTTCCCAAATTTGACAGCCATTGAGAGCAAACCTTGTTGGATTGGACCAGAAAGTTCTTCGAGGGTATCTGGGTGTGCACAAGAGACATATTGGGTTGCTGCCAGAGGCTCACCCTTGATGGTATCAACCACAATCTCCCTGAGCCGGTCGGCATCATCAACTCCATTTTGAAAAGCACTCTCAGCTGTCTTCAATGCCAGGAAGAGCACTGGTGCTGCTAGGCGCTCATCCGGGTCTAAATAAACATTGCGGCTAGACATTGCCAAACCGTCGATTTCTCTAATAATGGGGCATACGACGATTTCAACTGGAATGTTTAAGTCTTTCACTAGCCGCTTTACGATAATTGTTTGCTGGGCATCCTTTTGTCCAAAGAATACCTTATCAGGTTGGACAGCATTAAACAATTTTGTCACAATAGTTGTCACCCCCTGGAAATGTCCTGGACGCATCTCACCCTCCAGATGATGGCTCAACTCATCAACCTTGACCCAGGTTTGAAAACCTGGCGGGTACAGTTGTTCTGTCTCCGGGATCCATACCAGGTCCACACCGTGTTGTTTGAGCTGTTCGAGGTCTTGCGGGATATCACGCGGATAAGCACCATAATCCTCTTGTGGTCCGAATTGGGTCGGATTGACGAAGATGCTGACCACAACGCTGGCGCATTCCTCGCGAGCTCTGTCAACGAGAGATAAATGTCCATCATGCAAGAAACCCATGG
>JALHTN010000684.1 GCA_022865865.1 Anaerolineales bacterium | reverse complement strand
TCAATACCTCAAAAATCAAAAAAATCGATGGGCCTGCCCCAATTGTGATGGAACAGTAAAGTTTTATTACTATAAATGTGATAAGTGTGGAAATAAGTTTACAGTATGACTATTTTGGCACGTCGCCTAACCCCGGCTCCAGCGGACAGCGGCTCCGCCGCTCACACACAGGCGCGCTTTGCTAGAAATGTGCAATAATAATTGTAGCGTTTCGCTCGGTCCGCTGCCACCGCTGAGCCATTCCGTTAGGCCGCTTCAGTGCTTTCACTTCTTTTACTCATGCGCTATCCAAAGGAGTACAGCCATGTTAAATGACTCAGACAGCAGAAAAGATGTTGTTGAAACATACCAACAACGAGCGCCAAGGTACAACCTCGCCGTGAGACTATTCGATGCCTTTGCCTGGTTCGGCTTCAACATATCGGGATGGCGCAAGCAAGCCATATCCGCACTCAACCTCAAGCCTGGAGATACCGTCGTTGATATAGGATGCGGCACGGGACTTAACTTTCCGCTCCTCTACCAAGCAGTTACTTCAAACGGAAAGATCATTGCTGTTGACTTGAGCGATGCAATGTTAGACCAGGCTCGGCAGGCAATCGCAGCCAATAAATGGGCTAATGTTCAGCTCGTGTGCTCTGACGCTGCACAATTTGAATTCCCACCCAAGGTGGATGCAGTTGTATCGGCATACACCTTGACATTGGTGCCTGCTTGTGAGCGCGTCATCTCAAATGCTTTTGCAGCCCTTGCGACAGGAGGACGTCTCGTCATCCTCGATATGTCCTGGCCTAGGTATTGCCCGCTCTGGTGGCGACATGTGCTTTTCTTCTTACGCTCTTATGGAGTTACAGCCGATGTTTTACGCCGTCGTCCTTGGAAAATCGTACAAAACTCAATGAAGGAGCTTCTTCAAGACTATTCGCAAAAGCAATTCTGGTTTGGATTCTTTTACCTTGCTTGTGGCACCGCTGGAGGCCTTAAGAAGAAAGCGGCCTAACAAAGCGTGCACTTGATTGGTGGGATTCTCCGCAATAAAACAACTTGATTCTGGCTTGAGAGATTACCGCTATAATGAACATTGCCCACGCCCACCCACCAGCAAGTAACGCAGACCGTTAGGTGGTTTGTGATTAGTGAAAAACACAAGCAGGTTGAAACAAAGGAAAGTTGATGTGAGCAAGAGAACACAGCCCCGGATCTGGACAACAAAAACGTACAACAGATTATCCCGTTTTTATGATGCATTCATGAAGTTCTTCTTTCCCGTTGGTGAAAAAGGTAGAGAAAAGATCGTGGAGAAACTGACCTCTGGTTCAGTGCTAGATGTGGCTTGCGGTACGGGAACTCTACTAGAGATGGCAGGAAAGAAGGGATTGGAATGTTTTGGGATCGACCTATCAGAAGGGATGCTTGCTGAACTAAAGAGAAAGATTCCGGAGGCTGAAATCAGGCGGGCAAGTTATTATAAAATACCCTATCCTGAAGAGAGATTTGATTATGTGGTAGCCACCAATGCACTGAGTGGTGATTATATTGATGCAAAGAAAGTACTCATGGAGATGATCCGAGTATGTAAAGTTGGTGGATGGATTTATATAGCTGAGTGGCCTAAAGCAGAGAAAGATACATTTGTCGAGCGATGTATAGTTTGGTTTGCTAGACTCAATGAAGATGCGCCGAAAGATTATTTAGCGATATTTAGAGAAATGGGGTATGAGCCAGAAGTTGATGTTCTTGACGAAAGATACCATGTATATGGTATAAGAAAGTAATTTGGATCAAGAATCGAGCCGCCCAACACCCGCTGCAGCCGACCGGACTGTCGCCCGGGTGAGCGGAGCCTCAAAGGCTGTAGGGGTCGGTGTGTAGATTTTCGGGGTTTACCAGCCTCGCCCGGCGGTTGAGCTATTTCGTTGTGCGGCTAATTTGTGAATTTCTTATGGGAAAAATTGAGGAAAGTGGTTGAACAAGAAATGCTACAATTAATAAGCAGTGATTTGATCCTATTAGAGATATTTATGGAGGAGCTATGAACGTTATGCGTCGCATTCTTGGAGTGTTAGTTATGATCGCCGGAATATTGGGCTTGGTGCTCAGTCTGGCTGGACTGGTCACGGTATGGGTAGCGAAACCTACTGTGATAGTCTATGCAAATACCACCATCGGCACGCTCAACGAGAGTGTCATTACCAGTCAAAATGTCATGGAGATCACCGGGCAGGCGTTGGGGGCCACAATTGATAGTGTGGATGCCCTCTCTGAAATGTTGAGTACCACCGCTACTACAGTGGAAGATACCAAGCCGGTTCTCAACGAAATCGACACCATTATGGCGGAAACGCTGCCTTCTACCCTGGAAGCAACCACAGACTCGCTTTATACGGCCCAAGAAGCTGCCCAAGTACTGGAAAGTACCATCCAGTCGTTGGACGCCTTTCGTTTCTTGTTGAGCGCTACACCCTTGGTAGGAGATTTGGTAGATCAGACGGGCGAAACCTACAACCCAGAAAAACCTCTAGCTGATTCATTAGGTGAGGTGGCCGCCAACCTTGAAGATCTGCCCGATACATTTATCGAAATGTCGATCAATCTTAAAGCTACCGATGACAACCTGGGAACTATTCAAAGAAACCTGATCACCATGTCGGATAGCGTTAGGTTGATCTCGTCTAGCCTGACCGAGTATGAAAAGATGATCACTCAATCCCAATCTTCCATGGACGACTTGACATCAATCCTCACAGGCATTCAGAATAACTTAGCTACCATCCTGAATTGGGCAGTAATCGTATTGAGCGTGTTTTTCGTATGGTTGCTCGCTGCCCAGGTAGTCATTCTCAGCCAGGGTTGGGAGTTATACCAGGGCACAGCAGACCTCATGGAAAGTGATGGTGAATAAATCTATAAATTTACGCATCTCATAGTACAATAAGTTATCAAATTTCAATATCCACCCAAATTATGAAAACAGGATACATATTATGACATATACACTTGATACCACCCTCGGCACGCTCTTAGATGATCCGAAAGCGAAGGCTGTGCTGGATCAGTACCTACCCGGCATCTCTAGCAACCCAATGGTAGCTATGGTAAAAGGCATTTCTTTGACTAATCTGCTCTCCATGCCTCAAGCAGCACAATTCGGCCTAACCAAAGCAAAGGCCGAAGAGATACTGGCGGAAGTTAATAAGCAACTCTAAATAGTAGTTATAGTCAATGTTTTTCCAGGGACGATTGCCACCAAATAATCAGTCGTCTCTAGCCAGGTGACATTGAATAGGGGAAATTACGGTCGGATATTAAAATCCTTTGGCCGTAATTTCTTCTTTAAGGTTTGAGTTGCGTAATAAGAACATAAATAATTTCCAACGTAAAGGATTTATGACATAGGTTCAGAATTATGTGCTTGAAAGCATGTTCTATGCTTCTTAGTACTAAACTAAGACCAATTTGATGACCTTTTCGGAGAATTTCGCAGAATTTTCGTGAAAAAACCTGCATTTTACGTAGCTCAAATGGTCAAGCACATAATTTAATGACTATGTCGCATTTATCATGAGGCCGCACAACCCCGCATGCAGCCGACCGGGCTGCGCCTGGGGGAGCGGGGCCCCAAGGGCAGAGGGGTTAGGTTTGGAGATTTTCGGGGTTTGCGAGCCCCGCCCGCCGGCTGAGCTTTTTCGTTGGGCGGTTCGTCCTGCACCAAATACAAACTTTTCAAGGATCATGATTTTGGATAAAGAAAAAACGAGCATACCTGTCAAGTTTTTGTTTGAAGGGCAATTTCAACACATATTGCTCCTGACTTGTCTCGTTCCTGGGGCTATCTATTTAGCACTCCCTGCTCTTGATGGCTCGTCATGGATTGGAATCCCTGACCAAACTTGGTTTTATGCCACAATTGTTCTTGCAATCGTGCATCAAGTTGCAGGCTGGTTTGTCTTCCGTTTTCAACTCGTTTTTTCACTTTTCTCTCGGCTTTTCGGGAAATTCGACATGTTAGTATGGGGAATAATTTTCTTCCCATTGATACTATTACGACCTGTTCTGACATTGGGGCTGGGGTATGCTGATTATGGTTCACTAGAGCCATTCAGGATTATTCAAATTATTGCGGGAATAGTTTTGTTAATCCCTGCCATTTATACTGGCTGGTCAATTGAGAAGTATTTTGGTGTTCCGCGCGCTTTAGGGGGTGACCATTTTCGCCAACAGTATCGTGAAATGCCTCTCGTAAAAGAAGGCGCATTCAAATATAGTTCAAACGCCATGTATGCATTTGCTTTTTTACTATTCTGGGCGATTGCCCTGCTTACAGGTTCACGCGCTGCACTGGTGGCAGCATTATTCCAACACGCTTACATCTGGGTTCATATGTACTGCACAGAGAATCCAGATATGAAATTAATTTATGGCAAAAGCGACTAATAGGCTATCGACTATACTACGCAATGAAACACCGCCCAACAAAATGTGCAGTGGACGTGTGGGATTCGTCGCCAGTTTCAAGCATTTTTCTGGCTTCGAGTTTTTCCTGCTCCCAAGCATTGCCCACACCCGCCCACCTGCCGGTAACGCTCACCTTTGGAGCGTCAAAAGCAAGAGAGGATATAACGAAGTGCGAACTACAATAGCAAAACTGAGAATCGGCCTACTGAACAAGAAACGAGGAAACTATGCAATTCAAGAAAAGCTCATCGGTGCCGACAACGTTGTCGACAAGACAGATGCCGAGGTGGAACATCACAAACAATCGTTAACTGAGGCCGGCTATAGCGTCCACCAGATTCATTGGGGACCCAATTTCATCAACGATCTACAGT
>JALHTN010000683.1 GCA_022865865.1 Anaerolineales bacterium | reverse complement strand
TGGCAGGGTTCCTCAATCTGTCCAAACTAACTATTGGGGGAGGAGTAGTATTCTGGGTAACTACCATCGCAATTTCCCTGCTTCCCATCGCAGCGGAGTATAGATCTGCCTTTTCAAAAGCAAATATTCAAACGGTTTGGGTTGATTCTTTGCCTGCTGGTTTGATTGTCGGATGCTGCGTCAGTTATTCTTTGCTTCGTTTTTTTGACAAGATTCCAACAAAGAATCCAGTTCTAAAATCCGTGATAATAAGCCTCATCGCCCTAGTCATTGCCACAATCCTAATCCTAGTTCCCCAAAGTATTCTTGGGCAGAGAGATGTCAAGCATTACTTCCTCATCGGCATAATGCTTGACATACCAAGGTTTCTCTTTCTTGGAATAGTTATTGGCTATCTATACAAAAGGCTGTACGCGTCAGCCTAATGTGTGCGCATCGGTTTATTCCCTATTCAATGGAGACAAAAAATGAATACAAATAAAAAGACCGCAAGAATTGCAGGGTTCCTGTATTTCATCTACATAGTAGCCACAATGTTTGCAAACGTATCTCGCACTAAACTTGTAGTGTTTGGAGATGCCATAGCAACAGCCAATAATATTCTGGCTTCTGAGTGGCTATTCCGTATCGGTTTTGTGAGCGATGTCCTCGCTGGTGTTTTTTTCCTTTTGGCGGCTTGGGCTTTATACGTGTTATTAAAACCAGTCAATAAAAACATCGCTTTGCTTTTCTTGTTATTAAACTTGGGCGGTGTCGCTGTACAGTGTATAAATATGCTTAATCTATTTTCTGCCGTGCTGCTGTTGAGCGGTGCCGATTACTTGAAAGTATTCCAAATAGAGCAATTGCAAACTTTAGCAATGTTCTTTCTCTATCTATATAAAAATGGGTTTATGATTGCCCAGTTCTTTTATGCCGCTTGGCTCTTTCCTCTTGGTTACTTGGTTTTCAAGTCAGGCTACCTTCCCAAAATTCTAGGCATCATATTGATGATTGAGTGTTTTGGTTGGCTCATATATCCTTTTCAGTTTTTCCTTTTTCCAGCCTACGAAGTAATATCTTACCTAAGTTTCGCGGTTGGTTTTATTGGGGAATTTGTGCTTACTTTGTGGCTTCTGATTATGGGTGCGAAGGATCAACCATCAAGTCTTGCGCAATAAAAATACGCCCAACAAAGCGTGCACTGGACGCTGGGGATTCTGCGGCGTTTTCGAGTATTTTTCTGGCTTCGAGTTTTTTCTGCTCCCAAGCAGAGTCCACGCCCGCCCCAACGCCAGTAACGCAAACCGTTAGCCCGCCTTCAATGTCCAAATAAGCAATAACCCTAAAAAGTATCTTCTAATCCTTAAGGTCATTATGCAATTACCAATATTCCAAGTTGACGCTTTCACAGACAAGGTTTTCGGTGGCAATCCTGCCGCTGTTTGCCCCCTTGAACATTGGCTCTCTGATGATGTTATGCAAAGAATCGCAATAGAGAATTCTGTTGCCGAAACCGCATTTTTCATTCCATTGAATGATGGGTTTGAAATTCGTTGGTTCACTCCAGAAATTGAAATGGATTTGTGCGGACACGCAACACTTGCGACTGCGCACGTTATCGCAAGGCATCTCAACTACTCTCTGCCATCTATAAAGTTTCAGTCAAAAAGCGGTGAACTGATGGTAACAGTTGAAAATGAATTATTGACTCTAAACTTCCCATCTCGCAAACCCGAACCAAGCGATATTCCCCAAATAATTTTAGACGCAATTCAGGTAAAACCTGTCGAAGTGCTAAAATCCAGAGACTATGTGCTTGTATTTGAAACCGAAGAAACAATACGAAGTATGAAACCTAATCAAAGTATTCTAAATCAAATCAACCTCGACCCTGGTGGGGTTATCGTAACAGCCCAAGGTAATGAAGTTGATTTTGTTTCTCGCTTCTTTACTCCGCAAGCAAGCATTTTTGAAGACCCTGTAACAGGTTCTGCTCATTGCTCGTTGATACCTTACTGGAGTAAAAGACTTGGGAAAGAGTCCATGCTTGCATTACAAGTGTCGCCAAGAGTAGGAAAACTTTTATGCAAAGATTTAGGTGAACGGGTCTTAATTTCAGGAGAAGCAGTAACTTATTTAGAAGGAAGTATTACAATTTAGAAGTCCGTTATTAAAGATAGGCAGCGGGCTAACAAAGCGTGCAGTGGACGGTGGGGATTCTGCCGCATTTTCAAGCATTTTCTGATTTCGGGTTTTTCCTGCTCCCAAGCAGAATCCCAGCCCGCCCCACCGCCAATAACGCAAACCGTTGGGCTGCAGAATAGAACATGATGACATGACACAAACACAAGAAAAATTTGACACCAAACCCGCTGCAGTACCGCTCCCTGGGGATCAGCTTTGGAGGTGAGTAGAACCCACCTCCAGCTCAATCCATCGAACCCAAATCCAAATTTCTTACTGAATTCTATACAGCGTTCCCGAATAAGATGGGTCACGGCCGCAAATCCAGGGCAGATCAATGGTTGTGCTTACACTGAGGGTTTCTCCATCCGCAGAAATTTTGCTGTTCAGATTAACCCCGATCTCAAAGCCGCTCAGGTTGAAACTGGTGTTTACGAACAGCTGCCTCGGATTGCCCTCCAAAGTGCTGCCGCTGGCTGACTGCGCCATTGCTGGAAGCTTTGTCCCGCCGCAGCGTCCGGCGTCCACATAGAAACCCTCTCCTAAGTAAATCTTTCCGGTCACCTGCCCATCCCTGTGGGTCATCTGCAGGGCAATGGGTGCCCGGCTGTTGTTATCACCATACAGCACGCCAGAAAATACGCCTTCATAAGGACCAACAGCTGATTTTGCAGAACTTACCGGAGCCTCTGCAGCATAAGCTGAGCCAACTGCTAACCCTGACACCAGCAGCACCGCTGCCAGCAATCCAAAAATCATTTTCCTAATCATCAGCACTCCTTTGGTACCAATTTAATTATTGATACTGGCTGGAGTGTAACAACAGCGGGTTGTTTTCGTCTTTATGGGAGGTTAGAAATTAGCTTAAGCGCAGCTTAAGCCGGGGAGCATGCCTGATACCACGCCTGCTTAGCCATGATGGTCGCAGTAGAAATGAACCGCGTCTCGCACGAAGGCTGCCCCTCCGGGGCGCACATTTTCGTAATTTGCTGAAAACCTGGGGTCAGCTAGCCACATGTCAGCCAGCCCGCGCAGGTAGACCACCTCGCAGGAGTAGAAGTACTGGTTGATATAGGCATGGTACTCAGCGACGGCTGCCTGTACATCGGGGTCATGCGGGGCTGTATCGGGACCTTTGCCGACCATGGCGACCGAAATCCGACCGCCTTCAGCTTTGATAGCCTCTTTTTCACCCTTGGAATAGCTGCTCCATTTCTTTTGAGATTCGGCATACTGCCGGGTATCCCCCCAGCGGGACTGGACTTCCTCTTCGTACTGGCTCTCGTTAAAGCCTTCAAAATAATCCTGGGCAGCCATAACTCTATCTCCTTTGATATTGGCGATGGTTTGATCGATGGTCGCAATTAAAGTGTTCAGCCTTTCCAAACGTTTCTGCAGACGCGAGCGGTGATCCCGCAGGGCGCTCTCCAGGTTGAAATCCGGACGGCTGATGAGCAGCTGGATTTCATCCAGCGGTACATCCAGCTCCCGGTAGAACAGGATCTGCTGCAGCTTGAGCAGGCTGTCCTGGTTGTAATAGCGGTAGCTGTTGGCACCGATCTCGGCTGGGGGGAGCAGACCGATGTGATCATAGTAACGCAAGGTACGGGTCGTCACCCCGGCCAAAGCAGCGATCTCTTTGATCGTGTATCTCAGCATACTGTAATCTTACACCTTAACGTAACGTCAATGTCAAGGGTAATTTTGAGTTCGCCTTTTACAGGCGGCATATTTTCTCAGCCTCAGGTTTTTAATTAGGAAAGTAACCACGAGTAAGTGATGTATACCAGAAGAAGGCCTCAATTAATCTCACCGGACTGGTGACCAAATTGTCCTTTGGAAAAATTAATCATGGCTGCTAAGGTTGATCTACTTAATGTTTGACACATTCGGGTATCGTCCATATAATGAGGAGGCCGCCCTGAGTGACTAGGGTTCCGTCGTATACGCGGGTCTGGACCGAGCGTCACAAAAGCGAATGAGCGTAGCACCTTAGCGGATAAAAGCCGTGAGGGATCAGGTAGGCTGATAAATTCCTATTTTGAGGTGCTGCCATGCGAATTTCCGGGCGTTTCAAGGCTGTCCTTCTAGCCCTGCTGGTGACCTTCCTCTGGTCGACCTCCTGGGTGTTAGTCAAGAACTCAATCCACCAAATCCCACCCTTGATATTTGCCGGACTGCGGTACTCAATCGCGGTGCTTATCTTGCTCCCAGTCTTGAGTCGGCACAAGGCAACGCTCGCCGCGCTGACCCGCAAGCAATGGAGCCAGCTGGCAGCTCTGGGATTGGTGTTCTACACGTTGACTCAGGGTGGGCAGTTCCTGACGCTAAAGTATTTAGAGGCGATCCCCTTCAGTTTGATCCTGAATTTCACAGCGGTGGTGGTTGCAGTGGTTGGAATCGTCGTGCTGCAGGAAGTGCCTTCGCGGCTGCAGTGGGTAGGGATCCTGGTTTTTATTGTCGGAGCAGCGATCTATTTCTTTCCTATTTCGATTGCTACTGGCTCAATCATCGGTTTTATCCTGGCGGGTTTCACAGTATGTGCCAATGCTGCGGCCAGCTTACTTGGGCGATCGGTCAACCGGGGTAAAGCGATACCCCCGCTGGTGGTTACTGTGGTCAGCATGGGTATTGGAGCGCTGGTTTTGTTAGCTGCCGGATTAGCAATCGATGGTTTGCCATCGCTGAGCGCCAATAATTGGGGCGTGATCATCTGGTTGGCAGCGGTCAACACGGCCCTGGCATTTACGCTGTGGAATAAAACACTGCAGACACTTTCTGCGCTTGAATCCAGCATCATCAACAACACGATGCTGATCCAGATCGCACTGCTGGCCTGGCTATTCCTGGACGAGCAGCTCTACCCGCAGGATGTGCTTGGCTTAGCGCTGGCATCTGTCGGCATTTTATTGGTCAATATCAGGCCAACCAGAGTTTCAGAAGCAGAAAGCCAATCGCGAGATGAACTTGACTGAAACATAGTAATGCCCACATAGCGATGAGATGAAATTGAGATCGATTTCAGTGGTTGCTCATTCGTGTTGAGCATGGTTTATTCAATTTGTGCGAAAGGAACTATCTGCTGAGACCCCGTTCGATTCTCAACAACCAGGGGATCGAATTCGAATTCATCAAGCAACAGAAAGCTGGGGCAGAAATCCTGATACCGGACTCGAACCGTGTTCTCCAGGATTTTGATGCCTTTATCTGATTTTTAGCACGATCGAAGGTGATTATTCTCCTCGCAATTGCGGTGCAGCTGCATAAAATCGATTAATATATATAAATACTCAATGTCCCCTGCTCCGCTTAATATATAGGAGTACTCCAATGAAAATCCATCTCGTAGACGGCACATACGAGCTCTTTCGCAGTTTCTATGGACCACCACCGAGAAAATCACCCGACGGCCGCGAAGTCGGCGCTACGATTGGTCTGTTGAGGAGTATGCTGGCGCTGATATCTGATACGGGTGCTACCCACATTGCATGCGCGTTCGATCACGTCATCGAATCCTTCCGCAACGACCTGTTCCCGGGATACAAGACCGTTGCAGGCATTAACCCAGATTTGCACGCTCAATTCTCACTGGCCGAGGAGGCTGTTAATGCGCTCGGGATTGTTGTCTGGCCGATGGTGGAGTTCGAGGCTGATGATGCGATCGCCACGGCCGCGGTGCGCTACAATGATGAATCCAGCGTTGATCAGGTTGTCATTTGCTCCCCTGATAAAGACCTGGCCCAACTGGTCTCGGGGAAGCACATCGTTT
>JALHTN010000682.1 GCA_022865865.1 Anaerolineales bacterium | reverse complement strand
CTCGGCATAAGCACCAGCCCTCAACCCGGTGGTAGTTCCATAAACTTGGTCACCTTCCCTAAACAGTTTTACATCTTTGCCCACTGATTCAATTTCTCCGGATAGCTCATACCCTAGTATAGTTTTTTTTGGTTTTCTGAGACCAAACATTATTCGCACCATGAGAGTTAAAAATTTGGAATCTGGGTGTTTGCCACTTCGAGCCAACAACACCCCTGATGATACTGTTGTCGCGTATACCCTTACCAGTATTTCATTGTCCTTGGGAGTAGGTTTTTCTACCTCTTTGAGCTGAAGGACGTCCGGAGGCCCGTATTTTTCATATACAATTGCTTTCATAAGTATTCCTCCAAGATCACTTTAATTCGACTGAGCTGTACAACTTGTATCACGAATTGAACGAGTAGTTGGTGCGATTTATTCGGTTTAAATGAAATCGACTCATGCTTCCTGTTTAGGCCATTTCCATGCATACCAGACAATTAGTGAAAGAAGCACAACTTCTACAATAGATCCAAATATATAATAAGCCCAAGACTCTCCTATTAGGCCTCCTACCACAACAGCAATTTTGAATATACCCACGATGATGTTTGTCCAACGATTCGCTTTAGCCGGCAATGTCAGGGACAAGAAAATCATAAGACTCGGAATCATCATTAATGTTATGCCTGCCAACAAAAATACTTGAGAAACTTGAATACCTGTATGAGCTACTTCTCCCTCTATTATTTTCTCCATAACCCCCGGTATATATAATCCGAAATAATCCACATATATAAATAAAAACATATTAGCAACCCATAATCCTGAAAGCTTTATCTTAATATTTATCTTCGGATCTTCCAAGATTGTTGCCATCTTTTTTTCTGAATTCATTTTTTCTCTCCTTTATGAATGAAAATAAACAGTTTACATATCGGCTACTTCAGATTTAATCACGTGTGGAGCGCCCACTACCCTACACCTCTTGCATAAACAAGTGGCGATGTTTCTAAGCTACGGGGTGTCATTTGCTATTATGCTCCACAGTTATGACTACATTCCCCTTTTTATGCCCTTTTTCAACATACCGGAAGGCCTCAGCAGTCTGCCCCAATGGGTAGCTTCTATCTATGACCGGTATTAGTTTTCCCGCCTCAACAAGCTCTTTTAAGAAGATTAAATTGTCTACTTTAGGGACCGCGTTCCCGTTTTTGACTTTCTTGCTGCCGATTATTGAAGTCGACAACATGTGTAGAATAACTCCAAGCGTAGGGAGAGTCGCAAGATAGATTCCACCTTCATTCAGCGAGCTTTTGCTGTGTGAAAACGAAGTCTTGCCTACTACATCAAAAATGACATCATATTTCTCATTGCTTTTGGTAAAATCTTCTTTGGTGTAGTCAATGACCTTATCGGCTCCCAGGGATTTCACCATTTCTAAATTCGTGGTACCGCATACCCCGGTAACATCGGCGCCATAGTATTTGGCGAGCTGTACAGCAAAAGTACCAATACCTCCGGAAGCGCCATTGATAAGAACTTTACCTCCGGCCTGGATATTGCCCTGATCCCTAATAAAATATAAGGCGGTATTTCCCGCCAATGTAATGGAGGCAGCTTCTTCCCAGGTTGTGTTGGGCGGTTTTATCGTCAGCGCCCCGTTTTCGGGCATGCAGATGTACTCGGCATGGGCGCCTAAAGCGGGTTCGGATGATCCAAAAACCTGATCCCCTTTTTTAAATCGTTCTACATCTACGCCTGCAGCTTCAATTTCTCCTGCCAGTTCAACCCCAAGAATATTTATTTTTGGTTTTGTGAAACCAAGTTGCAATCGCGATGGTAGCAGGAACACCTTAGGCACAAATGTGAAATTTCGAAGGTTACAGTCTGTGGTTGTTACTGTTGTCGCATGTATCTTTATAAGTACTTCATCCGCCTTGGGAACAGGTTTTTCTACCTCTTTGAGCTGAAGTTCATCCGGTGGTCCGTATTTTGTGTGTACAATTGCTTTCACGGGTATTCCTCCTAATTTACATTGATTTGGTTATTTAGGTCTTAAAGGCCTGGCGTATCACCTGCCCGTAGATGGTGTCAGTTTTATCTTTCAACTATTCAAACTGCGCGGAGGGGAAAACTCTCGGCCTGTTCCGGATTGAGGACGTTGTTCCTATACAGATTAACACCGGCCCTTATGATCGTAACTACGAAAAACGCTATGAAGCCCGTCCGGTAGTCGATTATCTTGGTAAAGGGAAGCACGATAGGTATCCACCAGATAACATTGTAAGCAATATATATGAGTCGGTTAGTGAAGCTCTGTTTAACTGAAACGTGGTTAGCTGAGTTTTTCCTTAACCATGCGAACCGCATGTTTGTATGTTGTTCGACAACTATTCAGTAAAACACCCCGATAACCACAAGCCCGATAAAGGCTGCTCTGTCAGACATTAGCGAAGTGGATAAGACGATGCCAACATAAATCAGCAAGATAAGTCCCAGTCCCAGCGTAAGCAAGTTATTCCAACGTACGGTCAAAAATTCTTCTTTTGTCATAGTGTCCATCCTTTCTGTTATTTGATTTCCAGATAATGATGCCTAATTGCAGGATAACGGCTTATAAATTACATGCCGTATACAGCCTTAATTAAATTAGGTATTATGCTGCGGCAAAGAAAAGCAATCCGATAAGAAACCACATTACACATTAATAGGTTATTAAAGGAAAATCTGCTGACAATTGGTGGGATCTTACACTATCAATATAGCAGCCAGGTGGTATTAGTGTCATACCCCGAAGGTGTTATCCCGAGGGTTATTTTCTGGCCTGGAACATTGTAACATCCAGGGGAAAAATTGGCGGGCTTGTTTAGAGCCCGCCATCTACATTTATATTTGACTACTGCTGACGTTCCTCCGTTCGATTCTCTGTATTTTAATTGTAGTAGTTGCTTTTCGATAAAGAGAGACTATCAAATTACATGCCACAAAAGTTGATACCGTCAGAGTGAGATACTTTAATAACGAGGGCATGGCTGAGTTGAGCAGGAGCAATGCGATCCCCCCTAACACGATCACATGGATGATGTATACACTGTAAGAATTCTTGTTCAGTTCATTCCAGATTTTTCCGGTTTTATCTAAATACCGCCAGAAGGTTTCAACCAACAAGTACAGCAAACAGAGTAATGAAAGGTAATAACTAAGCCAAAAAATTAGCCTATCTCCGAGCGGAGAAATCAAAAAACCTTCTGGGGCAATGAAGGGAATCATCCGTGAAATGATGTGTATTGTGATCGGTATCCAGGCGGTTGAACTCACAATAATATAAAGCGTTATGCTTTGGGGTTTTTCTGCAAATACCTTCTGCCCAAAACATAGTGACCCTAACAAGAAAATCATGAAATACACGAGCAGTCTTTCATTTTCAAAATCGATCAATGGAGTTAGTGTCCAACTCCGAAAACCGAGAATACCACCCATGCTAACGCTATAAACAAATCCAATTAGAAAGGTGCCAAAAACAGCGACCTTTAGTGAAATGTTTGGAATCCTGATATTTGCTTTAGAAGAAAGCAGATAGAGCATGTTGTACAAAAACAGAACAGGGAGGAACCATAACCAGCTTTGACTGATGAATCCATTGCTGAAGTGGAAGTAGGTGGTCCAGTTTTCTTGAGGTAGATTTCTGGAAAACAAGAATATTACTTTGTATAGAGGAATTAGGATCAAAACAGCGATGATCCAAGGAAGAATGAGCCTTGTAAATTTAGCTTTGACAAATGTCCACCCTTTCTTGCTTTTCAGGGACGCTGGAACCAAGTAACCTGAAATAAAGAACAAGGTAGGCATCACAATAATATCGATTACTATATTTAGAATACTAACCAATTCATTGGTTGCGGGATCAGCGACAATCCAGAAAGGTGCAAACAGGAAACTATATACACCTCCAGCATGATACAGGATCACTAAAAATATGATAACGGTTCTGAGGTTATCTAAAAAGTAAAGTCTCTTTCCATTGGTCTTGTCTATTTATTTGGTAGTCATCGTTTTTTCTCCATTTTGACTATTCCGAGATTGATGAAATCTTACGCTTACAATATAGCCGCAAGGTGGTATTAGTGTCATACCCCAAAGGTATTATTCCGCGGGTTAATTCATGATTTGAAACACCCATTCACACTGTGATGATGACACTTCCCTTCTTTTGACCCGTTTCGACATAGCGGTGGGCCTCAGCAGCCTGTTCCAGCGAATAGCATCGATCGATGACTGGTTTGATCGCGCCCGTTTCAATGAGACCTTTCAGGAAAATCAGATCTTCGGTTTTCTCTTCAAGTGTCCCGAATTCGAAATTTCGGCTGCTTCTCTTTGAGAACCATACCAATTGGACGAGCATTGGTAGCCCAAAAGTGGCTAATAGATACCAGCCTTCTTCCTTCAGTGATCTTATGGTGCGGGAAACAGAAGTCTTACCAACCGTATCAAAAATGATGTCATAGATCTGGCCGTTTTGAGTGAAATCCTCATTGGTGTAATCAATGATTTGATCGGCTCCTAGAGATTTCACAAACTCTAGTTTTGGGGTGCTGCAGACCCCGGTTACCTCGGCATCAAAGTGGTGCTTGGCAAACTGGACTGCATACCCTCCGACTCCGCCAGAAGCGCCGAAGATAAGGACTTTATCCCCGCGCTGGATATTGGCTTTTCGCAGAAAGAACCAGGCGGTCAATGCTCCTTGCAGGACTGCGGCAGCCTCTGCGTAGGTCACATTAGCCGGTTTAATTGCCACTGCTTCTTCAGGCAAACAGATGTACTCAGCATACGCACCTAAATTCATCCCCGGGTATCCGTAAACCTGGTCGCCTACTTTTAATCGGGTTACATCTGTCCCCACTGTTTCAATTTCTCCAGCTAGCTCCGTGCCCAGTACCGGTTGCTTGGGTTTTCTCCCGGATGCGATACGCATCAAGAGCCCAAACCCGGGCGGGGCGGTGCAGCTCCGCATCCAACAGTCGTATTTCGTGACACTGGTCGCGTTGATTTTGACCAGTACTTCATTCTCCTTGGGGATAGGTTTTTCTACTTCTTTGAGTTGAAGAACCTCCGGAGGTCCGTATTTTTCATAAACAATGGCTTTCATTTTGGTATCCTTTCATATTTAGAGATCCTTCATTTCCCTGTCGGGGATCAGGGTGACATTAAGTTGAAACGTCACTACTCCATGACTGAGCCGTTACACTCTTGTTGTTTCTTTTTTGAGATTCGAACGCGATTGCAGATGGATTAAAACCCTTTACTATCAGCCATACCGCAAATACCATTTCTTGCACGCCGATGGGAAGAAATAGAAATTCAGTTAAATGGAAACCGAAAAACACAAACAGATAAGCTGCGAACAACACTGCGGCCCCAACCAGCCCCCATACGGATAACCAGCGCGGAATGAGTTTTCCTTGATACAGTAAAACGTTCAAAAGCAGGGCAGATAGCGACCAAACGATCCCAGACCCAATCAGAAACGCCCACTCACGGACGGCTAGAAATAAAGTACCTGCGGTCTGAAAATTGGATGCATCTGGCAGTCCTGCGGCTACATACTCCTGACTGAGTGTCAAAAGGGATAGCAGGATTAGGCTGTGAATCACCATACTGAAGGCCTCCATAAACCGGAGAGCAAAGAACCCCAGTGCTAAGGTTTCATTCTGCTTTTTCAAGATTGGGTACAACGTCACGATAATGCCAACCACCGCCAGGGCATACGTCAATTCAATCAACATTCCGATGATGACTTGATTTTCATTCGCAACAATATGAACCAGAAACCCCGGGATCGGTTCTCCGGCACTACCGCCTACCAAAAATCCGATAAAGGGAAAGGTTAAAATCGGCGCGGCCGTCGCTATTATGTAGAATCCGCCTGCCCATCTGGCGTTTTTTCTGTAAGTCCCGTGGTGATTTCTATTGATGGTATTCATTTGTTATGCTCCACAGTTATGACTACATTTCCCTTTTTGTGAGCTGTTTCGACATACCGGTGGGCCTCGGCAGTTTGCGCCAACGGATAGCATCGATCGATGACCGATTTGACCTTCCCCTCCTCAATAAGCTCTCTGAGGAAAATCAAATCTTCAATTCGATTTGCGATCCCCAATACGACTTTCCGGCGGCCTACCATCGAAGTCCATAAGGCTTGAAGAAGAGGCCAGTCAACTGTAATAAAGACTCCCCTTGGCGTGAGCGAGTTTTTACAACGCGAAAACGAAGTCTTCATTACCGCGTCGAAAATGATGTCGTAAGTCTGACCGCTCTTGGTAAAATCCTCTTTGGTGTAATCAATGACCTTATCGGCGCCCAGAGATTTCACCATTTCGATATTCGCAGTACTGCAAACCCCGGTAACTTCCGTCCCAAAGTACCTGGCAAGTTGGACGGCAAATGTACCGACACTTCCATAAGCGCCAACAATGAGAACTTTCTGTCCGCGGTGGATTTTTCCTTTTCTGAGCAAAACCAAGGCAGTTAGCCCTCCAATCGGAGCAGCGGCGGCTTCTTCATAGGTCATATTGGCCGGTTTTATTGCCACCTCGTTTTCAGGCAGACAGATGTACTCGGCATTCGCACCGCCAAAACTCACATTCCAGATAATTCCGTAAACCTGGTCACCGACCTTAAATCGGGTCATATTTTTGCCTACGGCTTCAATTTCTCCGGCCAGCTCATTCCCGGGTATCGTTCTTCTTGGTCTCAGTAGACCAAACATTATTCGCCCGGGGAGCCAGAACCAGGGAGCCCATGTGAAACTTCGCATTCTCACGTCTCCAGATGCAACGGTGGTCGCGTGGATTTTTATCAGTACTTCATTGTCCTTCGGAGTAGGTTTTTCTACCTCTTTGAGCTGAAGAACATCCGGTGGTCCGTATTTTGTGCATACAATCGCTTTCATGGTAATCTTCCCCTATTTCATATGAATGGGATATAAGACTTTATAGGCTCTTGCTTATGTGGCGGTTTTCTTGAATTCTTTTTTTACGATGAGGAGACACCCCAGGGCAATCACACCAATGATGCTATAAACGATAGTTACTATGCATACAGTAGGCCAATTTCCAATAAATAATTCGGATAGACCTAAAGTGATGCCAGCGACTAGCATCATTACGCCCCAGAACATACCGAGATTCCATGCGAAACTCACTCTCTTCTTGAGTCCCCACGCACAGTACAGCCCCAAGATGCCAAACAATATTTCGTCCCAAAATGGTCTAACTATTAAAAAGTGCATAGCAACCTTGCTTCCTTCATCTAAACTTTCCCAAGTCAAAGATGAACCAGCATATTCCATCGAAACATCATATGTGATTTCTGGAAATGCCATAAAGAAAGCTGCAATGAAAAAAATAATAATTGACATAGTCGCAATAATAAACCAGATATATTTTGAGCGTCCTGTTTCATCAACAATTGCTTTCATTTGGGAATCCTTCCTTATTTTAGATACTTCTTGAGATTTATTAGATGAGTGGCTGATTGAGGTGGATTTCTCCATTGTTTGTAAACTATCTTTAATAGTCATCGTTTTTCGCCTTTTTGACTATTCCGAGATTGATTAAATCTTACGCTTACAGCATACCCACGAGGTGGTATTAGTGTCATACCCCGAACGTGTTATTCAGGGGGTTAATTGCAGGTTTGGAAGGGGAATCAAAAAACAGGCCGTTTTCTTCTGGCCTGTCAGTTTTTATAATTTTATTTGCCGCCAATGCCGATTTCAGGCACCCAGGCAATTAGGTTGAGGGTAAGATCCCCAAAGCTTTCCCCCTGGTAACCGCTTTTGTGCGGTTGTTGACACCCAGTTTACCGTAGATATTGCGAGTGTGAACCTTGACCGTGTTCAGTGAGAGGTAAAGCCTGGAAGCAATTTCTGGATTGGTTAGTCCTTCGGCGAGCAGTTGGAGCACTTCGATTTCGCGCTCGCTTAACGGCTCTACCAAATCCTGTTTGCGAGCTTGCATTTGTGATGAGGTTGCCCGCACTGGTTCGCTGTTAGGGAATGCTCTCAACAACCGCTGAACATAATCTGGTGCAATCCCTCGAGCGAGAGCTTCGTTGAGCAGGCGTGCCATTGGTTGGCCTTCATCCACGAAGATACGAATGAAGCCACCCGACTCGGCGAGGTATAGGGCTTTCTCCAGCACTTTCATTGCCAAGTCTGTAACGTCACTCGCTTGAAAGGCCAACGCTTGGAGCATCAGAATCTCGATCACTCTCGTTGTGTGTCCCCTCGCTTCTGCTGGCTCAAGCAGCCGCTGCAGTAACGTGGTTGTTTCATCAAACCGCCCTTGAGCGAAAAGGATCCGGGCTAGCACAACGTACTCGATCTCGCGCAAAAACGGGATTTCTCCATCGACGTCCAGCCCACGTTCTCCCACCCATTGGGTTGCAACATCCAGCTTATCTTGTGCCAACCAAATCCGTACTTGCCTGGCAGCCATCGGGTTCATGATCCCGGGAGGCATATAATAATCTCGAGCGATATTCTCCATCTTTTGGATGATTTCTTCGGCGGCGACCATATCCCCCCTGGATAATAAGACCCTCGTTAGGCACAAGTAGCTCCATCCAATCATCGCCACATCCTTGCCACGCTTGGTCAGTTCTACTCCGCTTGTCGCCCGTTGTATTGCCCCATCTAGGTCATTTAATTCGGCCAGCACCTCACCCCACAACGCCATTAGCCCGCCGACCGCTACTGTTTGCGATATCCCCCTTTCATTTGCATATTGCATCTGTTGTTGGCAGATCTCTTTGGTTTGCTGCAACCGGCCCTGTTCCCTCAGAATTAAGGCAAGTTTCAGATTGGTTATCATGATCAGGTAAATGTTTCCTGCCGCTTTGCTCATCTCCAACGCTTCTAATCGGGCCCGGTATGCTGCCATTATCTCACCTTTGATACCGTGTGCATCCCCTAAGGCAATGGCTGCTCCGCTGCGCCAAGATGAGTCCTGCTCGGGTAGATATTCAAGCGCTTGTTGTGATTGCTGAATGATCCCCGGCACATCTCCCTGGTGAGAAGCCAAAAAGGCCCGGATGGCAGCCACCCTGCCTTGAATCTTCTTCCTGTCAGAGCCAGTCAGTTGTTCCTGTTCTATTGGCGAGGCGACACGTGTTCGATCGGGGCTGGTGTCCAGCGCCTTTTCGGCCGCCTGGAGACTCCGTTCAGCTGAAGCCTGCTCACCACTGGCGAACAGGCACCAGGCGTGAAAGATACAGAGATGTGGTTTGGAGAAGATCACTTCATCAGGTAGCCCATCTAGCCAAAGCCGTAATTTGATGTGCTCACCACGCTGCCATAAAGCATCAACACGTTCTTCGATCATGTGCGCCGCTCGTTCGAATTCCTCAGCGTGTAGAGCGTGCTCAATCGCCTCATCGATGAATCCGTTCTGTTCGTACCACTCACTGGCCTTGCGGTGCAGAATCGGCATCTGTTCTGGTTGGGTTTGGCGCAGGCGTTGACGCAGCAAATCGGCAAAGAGATGGTGATAGCGGTACCAACGACGCTCATCATCCAGGGATACGATGAACAGGTTGGCGCGTTCTAGCATTTCCAGGGTTTCCTGGCCATTATCCTGGCCTGTGACCGCATCGCTTAAGGAGCCGTGCAACCGTTCAAGGATGGAAGTCTGCAATAAGAAGTTTTGAATGTTCGCCGGCTGATGTTCAAGGACCTCTTCGATCAGATAATCCAACACTAGACGGTGGCTTCCAGAGAATGATTTGATAAAGCTGCTGGCGTCCTTATGTCCCTGCATTGAAATGGAAGCCAATTGCAGGCCAGCAATCCAGCCTTCTGTGCGTTTCTCCAGCGCGCTGATATCTTCTACTGATAAATCTAAGCCCATCACCTGGTTGAGAAATTCAGCGGCTTCGGTGGAAGTAAAACGCAAATCCGCAGCGCGCAGTTCGGTCAATTGACCCCGGGAGCGCAAACGGGAAAGAAGTAGAGGAGGATCTTCCCGAGTCGCTATGACGAGATGCATACGTGGAGGTATGTTTTCAAGCAAGAAGCTCAAGGCATCATGGATTGGCTGGGCGTCGATCAGGTGGTAGTCGTCGAGAACAAGGATAAGGCTGTCCGAAATTGTGGCGACCTCATTTATTATTGGTGTCAGGATCGTTTCTGTCGGTGGGGGTTGAGGGGATTGGAGCATACTCAGCGCCCCCTTTCCAAAGGAATCTTCTTCCCCAATAGCCTGGTTCAAGGCATTGATT
>JALHTN010000681.1 GCA_022865865.1 Anaerolineales bacterium | reverse complement strand
CGGCTACTGACACCAAGTTTTCCATCCAAAATACAGGTCATCGCTAATGCCGCAAAGACCTGCCCCCACGTTCCCACCAAATTCGGAAGCATTAACTATCCTGGAATTTGATCAGATGGCAAAAAAACTTTATGTACAAGACGGTCAGCACCTAAACGACCCACGAAATTGCGTATGCGAGTACAAATAAGGATGCCATTGGATATTGTTTCATAATAGATTTTATGTGTTTAATATACGATTTAGTTTATTTTAAAACTTTGGCAACCAATCATCAATCAGTATTTCAACTCAAGGTGCGCTTTGTGTGTCCGTATGGTGCGCATCCTTTCGAATGGGTTAGAGATGTCCACCTCGACCTGACAGGTTCCCGAGCGTGCCTTTTGGCAAAGATCATCACAGTACAAGGTCATACATATGCCCAGCATCGCCTCGTAAAACCTGTCAGGTCTTGGGAATTAGAATCTCCAGCCCAACAAATTCCAATAATTTACCCAGCCAATAAAGACCAGAGCTGCCAAGGTAATCAGCGAGTAATGAACTTTACCCAGGACAGACCAGTTGTACCCTTGCCAGACTTGAAAGGTAACATACAACATATACAGAGTCATCATGGTGGTAATGATTGGGATAACCAGTGCGATTTTGACAATCGTAGGCACACCGAAAACAAATTGGGGGCTGATGGATATGAAAATGATCACGCTGAAAACCACATTGAGAAAACTGATCGTTCCAGCCAGCAGGCGGGCACGTTTGCCATCGGGATTAGAAGGTTTCTTTCGAAGGCGATTGATCAAACTCCCCAGCGGCCAAAAGATGATCGCTGATAGGAAGATTATCAGGATTGTGGCAAATGAGCCCAATTGCACAAGGCTGCCTTCATACCAGGCTAATTTTTCCATAGCCACATTCTGAAGGGCGACGAAGGCAAAGGTGATTTTCCCCGTTTGATCTTCACGAAATACCAATGTGGTGCCTGGGTCAATGTTAAAACCGCCAATATCCAATGGCTCGCCAGAAACCTGTTTAAAAACTAGAGGCTCTACGGGAGCATATCGCCACTCAGCAGATATACCAAAAACTGCTAATGAAAGCGTGCCATCCTCGTTTGCGTGAATAGTCCAGTTAAATGGTCCGGGCGGCAGCGCAACCGCTTTGCCCATCGTACTTCGAGGGTATTTCACCCAACGATATGCACCATTGAAACGCGCCAGCTCTTGCGGATTTAGAGCGATTTGCTCAAATGTTGAAGTTTCCGAACCTGATGGATAGTAATGGTCAAAAAAAGCGCTGACCAGGTCATTTCTAAAAGCATCGTTGTAAATATTGTAAGATACAAAAATACCGATATCCTCTCCTGGTAGTAAAATCATCTGGCTGGCGTATCCATCAATATCGCCGCCATGTCCGATAACCCGCATCCCGTTGATAAAACGTTCCTTAAATCCATAGGTCATTCCAGGCAGATCGGGATGATGGGTAAATTGCTGCTGGTGCATTTCTTGGGCAGTACCTTCTGCCAGAATTTGCACATCTTGATAGCGGCCGTCTTGTAAATGAGCGATCATAAAACGAGAGATATCCAAAACGGTGGCGCTCAGCGCACCTTCTGGGGGACCATGAAGATAGACGAAACTGCCTGGGATGTAAGCATCCTGAACGAAAGAATAACTTCTTGCTAGATCAGAGGAGAGGTTGTCAGGAAGCGGTTGGAAGAAAGTTGTGCGTTCCATCCCTAATGGAGTCAGAATGTTTTCCTCCACGTATTGTGCAAAAGGTATCCCAGACATTACTTCTACTAAATGCCCAGCCAGGTTGAAAGAATAGTTTGAATAGCTGTGAACTGTGCCGGGGGGATTTACGCGAGCGACGGCGTAGTCTGCCAGGAACGCTTCCATGGGTAACAGATCATCTTCGCTGCTCACAGCGGTACTGATGTATCGATCTTCAAACCCGGCCGTATGGGTCAACAACTGTGCCAATGTAACAGGCTGCGAGTAAGTACCCGCAATCTTAAAGTTTGTCAGGTATTGGTTGATATCCGTATCGAGATTTAACACGCCTTGTTCAGCCAACTGCATGATGGCTGTCGCAGTAAAAAGTTTTGAGACTGAACCAACCCGAAAGATAGTTAGTTCTGGGTCAACCGGAATCTGGTTTTCCAGATCGGCATAACCATAACCTTTGGCGAAAAACACCTCGCCGTCCTTGACCATCACGAAAGCTGCACCTGGGATATTGAGCTCTTCCATATTCCTGGCAAAGAAATCGTCCAGAAAGACCTCCAAATCGGCGGGATCAATTGACCCCCGCTGAACTGGGGCCGTGGAGTTGGGTGCTGAGCCCGCTACTTGTGCGGTGGCGGGAAGTGATAGCACCAGAGCAAGAATGATCACCATTCCACTCGTCGCTGCCAATACGGTCATATGCTTGTTCATGATTAGTTTCTCCATTGACTGAAATAGATGCCTAACTATGTTTATGCTTTTTTCTTTATTATTCATCGTTTTCTCCGCTCATTTGAACCAGTTGCTAGTTAAAGCATCTTGATTTGATAACCGGATGCACCAACTTGTTTCCTGAATCACTGATTGCCTCTCACACCTGTAGAATAGCCGCAAGATGGTATTGGTTTCATACCCCGAACGTGTTATTCAAGGGGTTAATGGCAAATCTGTTACCTTCTGTTTCTTGAATGGTTCGCATAAACGTAGTAGCCGAATCGCCATGACCTCCGTCCATAGGAGCGGTGTAAAAAATGTCAACCTTTGTAGCAATCCCCGGTAAGGCTCGAGAGCTGGAGATACTTCTGCTGAAAACATCACACAAAAAAATAGAAATCCCAAAGCCCCCATAATTAGTGAGAAAGGTCGATAGCTCTGCCACCGGTTATCCTTCTTCAACCGAGGCAGGATCGCTAGTGGAGCAATCAGCAGGGGTAACGGACCGAACATGCCAATGAGACCATGCAGCGTACCAGTAACCGATTCATTCACACAACCGACATCGCAACGAAAGATTGACCCTCCTATCCACCCAACGCCACTCACAGCTATCAATATAGGTGCTAACTTTGAGCCTTGCCCTGCGCTTATTCCGCGGTGGAGCCCGAAGGCGAAGGCGATCAACATGAGACCCAACAGGAACTCTGGTATATTGAATGCTATGGCATTGGGAGCGCCGACCGCACCCAGCTCGCTCATGTACTGTCTAATCGGGTCGTAACCAGGTCGGACCAGACCGAAGACAAGTACCACCACGATGAATTGGATGGGTCCAACTATGCCGCAGATAGCTAGGAATCTAGTCAAAGAATCGTTTTGTATCGTATTACGTGCTCGCGCGTTCGTAAATTCTTCTCCTTTTACCTGCGCAATTTGTTGTTTGTTAGTCATCGTTTTTTCTCCTTGACTATTTCGGAAATTGATGAGATCTCTCGGTAGCAATATAGCAATCAGGCAGTATTAGTGTCATACCCCGAAAGTGTTATTCAGGAGGGTAATTTGCTACTTTTTTCATTCCTACAAATTTTAAGGGGAGAGTAACAAACTCTCCCCTTCGACAAGGTTAATTTCAATTAGGTGGATGGAAATGCACCTTATTTTTTCACAACTTATCCAGGTTAAATTGTTTTGGAAGACAAGGAATCGATTGCAGATGGATTGAATCCCTTAACGATCAACCATACCGCAAATACCATTTCTTGCAAGGCTAGTGGAAACATTAAGACCTCCAACTCAAAGCCTAATACACCCAACATTGGTACAGCTAAATACAATACAGCGCCAATTAGACCCCAACCTGATAACCAGCGAGGAATGAGTTTTGATTGATAGAATAAATAATAGATCATCAGAGCACCCAGGCTAAAAACGACGTCCAAAATCTGCTCAATCCAATGACTTGTTCCTTGCAATAAAGTGCCCAAAGTTTGAAAATAGGAATCATCCGGAGCCCCTGCATGTATATATTCCTGACTTAATTTTAATAGTGATAGCGAGATGATCACAATGGCAATATAGGTAACTGCCTCAAGCGCCCCTCTGAAAACAACAGACCCAAGAGCTAAGGCTTCATTCTGTTTTTTTAAGATGGGAAATAACACAACTGGAACCATAGCTAGTGCAAAACCCATAATTAGCACAAGGAGCGCTCCTATTATCACTTGGTTTTCATTTGCGGAAAATATAATAAGATAATCGGGAGCATTTAGAGTAGATCCTGAAATAGCAGCACTCAAAGCGCCAGCAACCGTCCCAATGATAAATAATACTCCCACAATTATTGCGGTCTTTCTGTGTGTGTTCATCTTTTTCTCCTTTTGACTATTCCGAGATTGGTGAAATCTTACGCTTACAATATAGCAGCCAGATGGTATTAGTGTCATACCCCGAACGTGGTATTTGGGGGGTTAATTACAGGCCTGGAAGGGGAAACAAAAAACGGGCCGTTATCTTCAAGCCCGTCAGGTTTTTTGATTGATTGCTATGCCAGTGCCGATTTCAGGCACCCAGGCGATTAGGTGGAAGGCAATATCCCCAACGCCCTTGCCCGAGTACCCGCTTGCATCCTGTTATTAACCCCAAGCTTGCCGTAGATATTGCGGCTGTGAACCTTGACCGTGTTCAGCGAGAGGTAAAGCCTGGCAGCAATTTCCGGGTTGGTCAGCCCCTCGGCGATGAGCTGGAGCACTTCAATTTCGCGCTCGCTCAGAGGCACCACCAAATCAGGTTTGGGGACTTGAGATTTCAATGTTTGAGTTTGCTCCTGATCGGGGCTGGGAAATGCTGCCAACAACCGACGAACATAATTTGGAGCAATCCCGCGTGAGATAGCTTCGTAAAGTAAATGAGCCATCGGAGGACCTTCATCCACAAAAATGCGGATGAAGCCTTCAGGCTCGGCGAGGGTGATGGCTCGCTCCAGTGTGGTGATAGCTTGGACAGGATCCCCTTGTGCTTGTAAAGACAACGCCTGAAGGACCAGAATCTCGATCAAATCTCCATTGCGACCTCCAATTTCAGCATCATCTCGTAATCGAACCAGTAGTTCATACGCTTTGTACATCTCGTCTTGGGCTAGGAGTACACGCGCCAACATTGTATACGCGATCCGTTGAGAAAATGAGGGTATATCAGCTGCTTTTAATCCACTATCGTCAGCCCAGCGAACAGCTTCCGCCAGATTTCCTCCCACAGGAGAAAGCCAAAGGCGAACTCGCCCAATATCAATGTTGAGGTAATTAAAAGCTGCTTCGGAACCTATCTCCAATTGCTCTGCTATCTGGATTTCATCAAAAGCGTCGATCCGGTTCCCCTGTGCGTTTTTCACATAAGCCATCGCAATATGCCAGGGTTGAGGATTGCCAAACAGGCTACTCATATCATAGCCGTTCATTAATAGGCTTTCCGCGACATCCAAGTTGTTCCATTCTCGTTCAATCATGGCCATGCCAATATATGCACTGCCCGCAATCGGCAATTTGCGATTATTCCCCAAGTCAGCAAGCTGAATTGATTCCCGGTAATATCTAATTGCTTGATGAAGGCGGCCTTGAAGAGTTTTAATGTAACCTAGCCAAATAGTAGCATCCACGGCCATAAACCTGTGGTCACAATATTGAGCAATCGAAACTGCCTCACTGAGAGCTTGATCAGCTGCCTCTAAATCTCCCTCCCAAAAAGCTGCAAGCCCCTTTATCTCGGCAATATGGCCGTGAACTGGGCTTTGTTTACGTATGTAATCGAGCGTTTGGTCGGCAAGCTCATTGGCTTTTCGCAGCTCTCCTTTTTTTAAAGCAATATGCGATTTTATGATCGAGATATGACCATAAACCTCCTGATCTTCAATTTTTTCTTGTGCAGTTGTTGCACTCAATAACTGCTCGGCGTCTTGTAAGCACCGGTTCGCATCTTCTAGCTTTCCAATAAGAAGATGCAACCAACCCTGATAAATACAAAGCCATGGTCGAGAGTGGACCAAGTCGTTAGGGAGTGCCTCACACCATTTCTTCAACCTTGTCAGATTACTATGTACGAGCAATTGTAAAGCATTCTGTTCCACAAGCTGAGCAGCTCTCTCCAGGTCTCCAGCAGCCAGTGCATGGTGGAGTGCTTGATCGTGATCTCCTTCGTCTTCAAACCATTTGCTAGCCCTGAGATGAAGTTCAGGTATCTGGGCTAACTCGGTTTGTTTCAGACGACGAAAAAGTACTTCAGAAAATAGGTGATGGTAGCGGTACCATTTCCGCTGGTCATCCAAGGGTACGATGAATAAGTTTGCTCGATCGAGATATTCCAGGAAACCCTGGCTATCCAATGAGAATCCTTCATCTGACAAATTAACGACGGCATCACAAAGCTCACCACACATACGCTGAAGAACAACGGTTTGAAGCAGAAAGCGGCGAACATCTTCTGGCTGCTTCAGCAGGACTTCGTCAAGTAAGTAATCTATCACAAAGCGATTATCGCCAGAGAAATCCTGGATAAACTCCTGGCGATTTATCTGACCTTGCAGCGATATAGCGGCTAATTGGAGCCCGGCAATCCATCCCTCTGTTCGAGTTTCAAGCATAGCAATTTCTTCTGTTGCAAGACCAAGCTTCATATTTTCGTTGAGAAATATTTCTACCTCTTTTTCTGAAAAGTGTAGGTTGCTGCCGCGAATCTCTACCATTTGGTTCCTGACCCGTAATCTGGGGATGGGCAGAGGAGGGTCTATCCGCGTCAAGATTACTAGGTGAAATCGGGGAGGCAGGTGATCAAGGAGAAATTCAATCGCATTGTGAATACAGGGCTCTTCAATTACGTGATAATCATCAAGTATGAGCACAAAATCTTTATTTGAATGTTCTGAAGGAGGCTCTGAAAGTTGAGTCAAATCATTGACTAAGGTCATCAGGATTGGGTCAATCATTAGCTCTTGTTGTGATTGGAACACTGTCTGAGCCTTTTGACCGATACTGCTGCCCATCATCTGTAATGCGGTGATAAAGTAAGTCAGGAAACGCGCCGGATCGTTGTCGTCTTCATCCAACGAAAGCCATGCGATTCTATATGTGGTTTGGCTTTCGTTTGTGGCAGCCAATCGCAAATTGCCCACCCAATCGCTGACCAGCGTGGTCTTGCCAAAACCAGCGGGAGCAGAGATGAGGGTTAGTTTGCGGTGCAGGCCCTCGTTCAACCGCTCGATCAGACGCGGGCGCGTGACGAGTTCCGGCCGTGTGGAGGGGATATAGAGTTTGGTGGTGAGAAGTTGTTCCACTTTTGGCCTTGATTTTCGTGGTTACTATATAAAAAAAGAACCAACGCTGAGTTGGTTCATAATCAGATCGTTACTCAGGGTAAAAATCCATCCTCACTCGTGACTGCATTGGAATCGCAATGGAAAAAATGGAAATTATTTTTAGCTCTCATTAATTATAGCATGGCAGCTTAGGACCGATTCTCACAAACAAACTACGGTCTTCTATGTAATAGGGAAAGTCTTCCAAGAAGGGTTACATTATGTAGAATGAGCTTCGGGGATAGACCAATCCGAAGTGAATTATAGATCAAAAAAACTCATTTGATGAGAATAATCATAACAGGAAAAAGCTTTCATTTGGGGATTTTGAAGATCACTCAGCGGATGCGGGGAATGTGCTGCAGATGAAACGCCTGTGCAGCTTCGACGAGCGGCTCGCCTTCAGGAAAGCCGTTATAAAGACGGAGTGCCTGGTGGCACTCCATCAGCGCCTGGCGCGCTTCGAGTGTCGCTTCCAGGAACTGGTACAGATCCGGGTTTTGATGATCCAGCAATGAGGCCGTCTGGTTACCAGTGTGTTTGTATTATCATGCCTGGTTTGCTGCAAAACGATCCAGCGCAGCAACCGCCCCTATGATAATCGGATGCACGCCCAAGGGGGCGAAGCCAGCCCCTGCCATCCTGGATTCCGTAGTGATGCGACCTGGATTAGGGCGATGGCCAAAGCTCGGTCCGTATTCGCAAGCCGCTCATCTGGCGCGGTAGGCTGGAGCTATTGTTTTATTTCTTATCCATGATCTCCCGGATTTTGCGTTCCTCCCACTCATCACCCAAAACACTGCTAAAGCCATAGACAACTACCGCGTGCGCCGCAAGCCCAATTCCCCAAGCCAGCATAACCCAATAGAACCAGAGATCGTCCGGAGTAGTGAGAATATTGAGCAGAAATAGGCCCAAGTTTATCATTACGTACAAACCAATATCAATATAAAACCACTTAATCATCTCAACTTTCTTCCTTGCTTTTTCATATTGGATATTTTCGTTGTTCATTGATATCTCCTTTTTACTAGTGATGAATGAATCTTACACACGAAGCATAGCAGCCAGGTGGTATTAGTGTCATACCCCGAACGTGTTATTCAGGGGGTTAATTGTAGGTTTG
>JALHTN010000007.1 GCA_022865865.1 Anaerolineales bacterium | reverse complement strand
TTGATCTGCAATCTCGCGGTTAGTGCAGCGTTCTGCCAGCAGGATCAATACTTCTTGCTCACGCCAGGTCAGGTCATCTGCACGCACTTCAGGATCGGATAAGGAGCCGTTGTTCATTCCTTGTCCTCTTGAACCCAATTAATCGGCCATTAATATTCGAATGATATCCGATAGTACATCCAGGTTGTGATACCTACTTTTTACCTACCAAAAGAGGGATGACTTTGCCTTGTCAATGGTCTATAGTGGTGACGTGTTCATTACAAGCCTGATAAAAGTACGTTGCAAATGGAAGGATAAAATGCTAGCAGGATATGAATACCAACAAACTGAAGTAGATGCGAGAAATTTATTTACGACATTGCCGCTGGCAGATGAAATTCGTCCCAATCAGGAATTAGAGAATTTGCTGTCGAATTTTTCCCCAGAAACACCCTGGGGTGATCGACAGGTGGCTGCCAAAAAAATTGGTTCTACGCTTAATCCAGAAGCTCTTCCAGCGCTTTAAGCTGCCTTGCCAGTGGATCCTTTCTGGATGGTACGCTGTGACATAATTCAAGCCCTGGAGATGATCGGAGATCCTGGAGCGATCCCCACCCTGCGGATGGTGGCACAGAGTGATGATTTTCAGCTTGTGCGCTCATATGCTGCCAAGGCTGTCGAAAGACTCTCTCAGCGTGTGTAGGGGTAGTTCCTAACTTTCTCCGTCAGGAAGGATACACTATCTCTTTAATTTTCAAGGTCGTTAGAAGAATACCGGGGCGCGTTTTTCGACCACAAAATCGTTGAAATGAACCTGGTGAGAGAACTGACCGGAATGCAGATCGACTGTTGGATCAACGAAAAAATAAAAATTTTGACGACCACGATAACGTTTCTGAGAATATTTGGGGATCTCGCCGGTCGAGAATAACCAGACCGAAATCGTCGAAAGATCAACGAAGGCTACCAAATCAGCGGGGCAATCATCTGGAACCCACCACTCAAGGGAAAGTTTTCCATTATCACCACTAGGCGTAGGCTTTTCATTAGTTTTTACCTGGACAGTATAAGCGCGTCGGTTGCGGGGTGAATAAGCAACCAGATCGATGCCAGAGCTGGTCTTCATGTGTGATGATTCAATACCCAGCAGCAACAGCTTGTACTGTAGAAGTAATTCCCCACACCTGCCAATTTGATGATTGTTCATATTGATCTCCTGAATGGTGTGAACAGCTGTGATTGATTTGCGGGATGATCTATCTTAAGTTCGGAAAAAAAAGATTTGGGATTTACCTCCAAGAACAGGTAATCATCGGTCCGGGTCTTGCGAGTGGAGTATCCGTGAAAAAAATCTAAAATTAACAGTGTATCGAAAGGGTGGGTAATCTGGGTTGATCCTTCGGTAAGTGGATTAAGCTGCTGATTCCAGATTGATTTGAAGACGAGCAGTAATCCATTCGTCGATGTCCTGAATCACCTCAACATGCCCAGGTTCGTTGTGGATTTCGTGAAAATATAAAGGATAAACTTTGAGCGTTTTATCTGTGGAGGAGACCTGGTCGAAAAGCTCTTGGCTGCCCTGTGGGATGCATAAAGTATCTTCTCCACCATGGAGGATCAGGATAGGTAGATCAATGGCAGAGGTATTTTCTCTGACCCGGTTTTGGGCATTGAGGTATTCTGTGCCCCACCGGGCAGTAAGCACTTTGAAGACTGTGGGATCATCTTGATATTTTTGGACCACCCGGGCATCACAAGAAAGCTGTGAGGGGTTGATTGGAGAGGCAAGAGAAAAGGTTGGCCACACCCGGGATAGGAATTTTGCAGCTGCCACCAGGAGCGGGGATGCTGCTTGTGAGGAATCAATCGGAGAAGCGCTGACGATGGCGCCTGCGAGATGATCGGAATCCTGGAGGAGATAATCCAGCAGCACCAAAGCACCCGTGCTGTGCCCATACGCGAAGAGAGGCAGGTTGGGTTCACGCTGGTGGATTATTTCCAGAAAATGGACAAAATCTATGCGATACTCGTCCCAGGAATCAATATATCCGCGTGGACCTGGTGAACGTCCATGTCCACGCTGGTCAAAAGCAAAAACGGCAATACCCTGTGGGACAAGGACATCAACCAGGTTTTGATAGCGGTCAGAGTGCTCGGCTACGCCATGAAGGATAGCCAGTGCGGCTTTAGGTTGGTCTTGGGGATACCAGGATTGGGAATATAGTTCAAGGCCGGAATC
>JALHTN010000680.1 GCA_022865865.1 Anaerolineales bacterium | reverse complement strand
CTGGCTGCTGAATCAGCATTGTCCGATCTTGACTTAGCTGCAACAATCGATGGGGTCGTCGTCGAGCTCAATCTCACTCCAGGTGAGCAGGTATCCCCAGGCAGACCTGTCGTCACCCTGGCAGATTTTTCCCAATGGTATGTCGAAACCGATAATCTGACCGAGATTGAAGTGGTTGATATCAACCTCGATCAAATTGTGGAGATAGTGCCGGATGCGCTGCCCGAAATCAACCTCAGCGGGAGTGTCGAGTCGATCAGTGATACTTTTGAAGAAAAGCGGGGAGACATCACCTACACCACCCGCATCCTGGTTAAGGAGATCGACCCCCGCTTGCGCTGGGGTATGACAGTTGTGGTCTCCTTCGAAGAATAGCTGCTTCAACCTAGCGGGGATTAAGGATAATTGAACAAATAATCCCCCGGGAATTTATCCACAATAATCTATTAGACTATCTTTCAATTTTGTCATTCTGAGTCCTGAAGGCTTGTCCCCGATCTTTAGATCGGGGGGGGCGAAATATCTCAGCACTAATTTGTGAGATCATTCGCTCCGCTCAGCGTGACAAACTGTTAGAGAGGCTATTTTCGCGTTAAGTGGTCAAACATTAGCTGCAGAATCAATAACCCATGAAAAATATTAGGGAGCATTACAGATACATCATCAACCTGGTCACATACGCAGTCATTCAGGGAGGAGGTCCACAGTGAAAAGGTTATCAAATCTCATATTGATCTTCGCAATCGCATTAGCATTTTTCATCCTGGCACCCGCATTTCTCAACCAGCCATTTACCCCCAATCCGCACCTAAAACTTGCAGATGTCCTCGATCTGTTCACCCCGCTGGTGATAATTCCACTTTATTTTCTGCTGCTGTATTATGGAGCCAACCAAACACCCAGCCTGAAAAGTATAATCATTTTCCTGGTCTTTGCGGTACTCTGGGTTGAAGGACAGGCCATGCACCTGTCTGCAAACTCCATCGGCCATTGGCTTGCTGATTTCACCGGAGATCAGGTATATGAGGTCACCTATTTTTACGATGAGGTCCTCAGTCATTATATTTGGCACCTGGGAGTTGCAGCTCTTTCAGCCCAATTAATCTACAACAGCTGGAAGTACCTTTTCAAGGATCGTTCTTCTGGTCTGATCATTGAATCGCTGGCTGGGATCATCTATGGTCTGACGATCTTCATCATCGGAATCGAGGGCGGCACGGTTCCTTTGCTCTTCCCCTTCTCTGTCCTGGCAGCCATTACTGCGCTCATCCTGGGATGGGGAAAATTCAAGCGAATACCTGTACTCACCTTTTTCCTGGTTGGCTATGCGCTGGCAGCCTTAATTTTTGCGGGTTGGGGAGTTTATTGGGGTTCTTTCCCACAATTTTCCCATTTAGGTTGGATTTGACCCTTCGTCTTCCCTGTCTTTAGATCACAGAAAGTAAATTCTTTCCCACCAGATACCGAATATTCTTCGTTATAATATTATCTCGTGTTATTGTATCTTTATTATCTGTTATTATGCGCTGAACCCAGTTTTCCTTATCTGCAAGGGAGAAATTTAATGCACAACAAATTATTGGTAATCTCTGTATTCATGTTGACCGTCGTACTCGCGGCTTGCTCCTCAGCACAAGCTGTCGAGCCTGAGATGGTTGGCGATCCCCAAATAGGTCGCGAGATATTTGAGAACCAACAACGGAGTCACTGCGTGGCATGCCACACCTTGGATGGGAGAAAAGAACCCGGGGGGCCTTCACTGCTGGGTATCTCTGAACGTGCTGATGAACGCATTCCGGGAATGACAGCCGTCGAATACCTTGAGCAATCTATCCTTGATCCCTCAGCTTTCATTGTTGATGGATACCAAAATAGGATGAAAGTCTACTAAATAGTCGATAAAGATGAAGTCGAATACATGTTTGCTCACATGCTCACCCAGGAAGAAATGGAGGACCTGATCGCCTACCTACTTACCCAATAGCGATTTTTCACGGGATAAGTAAACGATATTTTTCAATCTAG
>JALHTN010000679.1 GCA_022865865.1 Anaerolineales bacterium | reverse complement strand
GGTCTCCATGTTGAACTGCAGCGTTCTCCGCAAGGATACTCAGCGGATTCGTTTAATGGTCAACGTCGTGGACCCGGAGGCTTTCATCACTTCCGAGGATATACGCCCGGTACGCCGCGGTTTCTGGCGAGCATAATAACCGGATGCCCGAATTTCTAACTTCCGCTCTAATCATCTTTGTTCTGCGCATGGTAGGTGTGACCTTTGCTACCCTGAGAATTTTTATGGTAGTTCGAGGTGGAAAATTCTTTGCCTGGATTTTCGGTTTCTTCCAATCACTGACTTACGTTATATCCATTGGCTGGGTGATCTCAGACTTTGGGAACTGGACCAAAATCCTTGGTTACGCCATGGGCTTTGCGACAGGAGTAATAATTGGAATGGTGATTGAAAATCGATTGGCAATTGGATACACGAACCTGCAAATTGTTAGCCCACATCGCGGCCTCGAAACAGCCCAAGGCTTGCGGGACCAGGGATATGCGGTAACTGAGGTTTCAGCTCATGGGAAAGATGGCGAGGTTGATGTCCTGTACTGCAGCGTATTGCGCAAATACGAGGCAGAGATCAATGCGACCATCACTCGCTTAGATCCGGATGCATTTATTATCGCTAAAAATGTTTACCGGATCCAGCATGGATTCTGGCAGCAATCCTTTGATTAGCTGGTCCCACGAATTTCCAGGTGTTTTCCTTTTTTGGGGGTAGTTTATTCACATCAAGTTACTTGTAATTGCTAGAAAATATTAACAATTTCACCTGAGTTTTTTTTCATTATGACATTTATCACAAATAAATGTTATCATCTGAGTTGACAGGCTCTACTTGTTTGTATACCATCTTATTGGTGATTTCCCCATCTTCACATATCGAACTTAGTCAGGAGAAAACCAATGGATCCTGTAATTCTCGCCCGGCTTCAATTTGCTGTTACCACCATCTATCACTTCTTCTTTGTACCATTAACGATGGGATTATCTATCATGGTCGCTTTGATGGAGACCATCTATGTTCGTACCGGGCGTGAAGTATTTAAAACCATGACCAAATTCTGGGGGAAACTATTCATAATAAATTTCGCCATGGGGGTCGTGACAGGGATTGTACAAGAATTCCAATTTGGAATGAACTGGGCTGATTTTTCACGCTTTGTTGGCGATATATTCGGTGCACCCCTGGCAATTGAAGCCTTATCGGCTTTCTTCTTAGAATCAGTATTCCTGGGAGTTTGGATTTTCGGCTGGCAGCGGCTTTCAAAAGGCATGCATGCAGCAGCGATCTGGCTGGTTGCCATCGGTTCTAATATCTCGGCTTTATGGATCTTAATCGCCAACGCCTTCATGCAGCAGCCTGTAGGTTATACTCTCGAAAATGGTCGCGCAGTCCTGACCAATTTCGCCGCAGTTGTGTTTAATCCCAAAGTCTGGGTGATGTTTCCCCATACATTTTCAGCCGGTCTGGTCACTGCGGCTTTCTTCGTCTTGGGGATCAGCGCTTACCATCTACTGCTCAAACAGCATTTAGAGGTTTTTAAACATTCCTTTAAAATTGCTGCCATCATCGGGTCTATCGGTATCGTTTTGGTGGGGTTAAATGGTCACAGCCAGGCTCAGCATATGGTCGCCACCCAGCCGATGAAAATGGCATCCGCTGAGGCATTATGGGAGACCGAGGACCCCGCTTCTCTTTCCATCCTGACCATTGGTGATTTATCGCTTCGAAAAGAAGTCTTTTCCATCCGCATACCCAACATGTTGAGCCTGCTCGCCTTCAACCAGTTATATGGGGAAGTAAAAGGTATTAATAACCTGCAGGTTGAATACGAACAGCTCTACGGTCCAGGTGATTACGTGCCACCTGTAGCGATTGTTTACTGGTCCTTCCGGATCATGATTGGTCTCGGAGTGCTCTTATTATTGTTGGGTTTATACGGATTGTTCCTGACAATGCGGGACACCATCGAATCTCACGCCACCAGCATGAAGCTCTTTCTCTTTGCCCTACTCTTGCCTTACCTGGCGAATTCAGCTGGCTGGATCTTAACCGAACTTGGACGAGTGCCCTGGGTGGTCTTTGGATTGATGAAGATCCAGGAAGGAATTTCCCCTACTGTCCCCAGCAGTTTGGTGATCACTTCTTTGGTCTTGTTTACACTGTTATACGGTGCTTTGATGGTTGCTGATGTGTTTTTGCTGATGAAATATGCAAAAGCAGGACCT
>JALHTN010000678.1 GCA_022865865.1 Anaerolineales bacterium | reverse complement strand
TTTCAATTCAGCCAGCGAAGCCTGCAGGATTATGTTGACTGCCCGCGCCGTTTTCAACTGCGCTACCTGGATCAGCTCGCCTGGCCGGCAGTCGAATCGGAACCATTAAGCGAGCATGAAGGACGCATGCAAGCTGGGGCTGCATTCCACCGCCTGATCCAAAGCTACCTGGTTGGTGTACCCGCTGAACGCCTTTCGACAATGCTCGCATTTGAAAGCTCAAACAATAACGACCTGCTGCGTTGGTGGGGTAACTACCTCCAATTTTCTGATGTCACTCCGGTCAATAACAACTTGGTTGAGGCAACCCTTTCCGCACCCCTGCGCAGCTTCCGCTTGCTTGCTAAATACGATCTTGTGCGCTGGGAAGGTGATCGCGCAAACAGCAAGGTAACCATACTTGACTGGAAAACTTCTACCCAGCGATCACCCAGCCAATGGCTGGCGGAACGACTTCAATCGCGGGTCTACCCATACCTGCTGGTTCAGGCAGGGGCGTCCATTATTAACGTAGAAAAAATCAACCCCGAGCAAGTAGAAATGGTGTACTGGTTCGCAGAACACCCTCAAGAACCCCAGCGCTTTAAATACAGCACTGAACAATACCAGCTGGATCACGATTACCTGACCGGTTTGGTCGCGGAGATTGAGGATCTTTCAGTGGACGATTTTCTGCTGACTCCAGATGATTAGAAATGCAAATACTGCAACTACCGTTCCCTATGCGACCGGGGTGTCGCAGCCGGTACACTTGACCCGGGAGAGAACGATCAGGAGCCAACGGGCATTAATGATATTGACTTTGACTTCGACCAGGTGGCAGAGATCGAGTTTTGACCTTGATCGATAAGAATAAATGAAAACCTGGCTTAATCCCAAACCTGTTCCGGTTCCAACTGAAATCTCGGAGGCAGTCGGAGGTCATCCCCTCGTCTCTGAGATATTAGCGCGTCGAGGTTTGACCGATCTGGACCGTATCCAGGCATTTCTCGATCCGAACTTATATGTCCCCTCATCTCCATTCGAACTGGATGATATGCAGGCAGCGGTTGATCGGATAATGGTTGCGCTCCAGGAAGGACAGCGCATCTGTGTGTGGGGGGATTTCGATGTCGATGGGCAGACTTCCACCACAGTGCTGGTTTCCACCTTGCGAGATTTGGGTGGGGTGGTCCAATATCACATCCCGCTGAGAAGCAAAGAGTCTCACGGTGTTAACCTGCCAGTTCTAAAGGGCATCATCGCAGAGGGCATCGATTTGCTCTTAACCTGCGATACCGGGATCAGCGCTCATGAGGCGGTCAGCTATGCCCGATCCCAAGGTGTGGATGTGATTATCACCGATCACCATGACCTGCCGCCACAATTACCAGAGGCATCAGCGGTGATCAATCCCAAGCGGGGTTCTGCAGATCATCCAATGTCAGGCTTACCTGGCGTGGGCGTGGCCTATGAACTGGCTCAGGCGCTCTTCGAACGGATGGGCCAGCCAAGAGAAGTTGAAGAGCACCTTGACCTGGCTGCTCTAGGGATCGTCGCTGATCTGGCGCTGCAAAGCGGTGACGTGCGCTACCTGCTTCAACGAGGACTCGAGAGTCTGCGCCAAACTCAACGTCCTGGCATGCAAATGATGATGGAAATTGCTGAGATCAATCCTGCCGGGTTGACAGAAGAGCATATCGGATTCGAGATAGCACCGCGATTGAACGCCCTGGGCCGGTTGGGGGATGCCAATCAAGCCGTGGAGTTCTTAACCACCAGGGAGAAGAGCCGGGCGAGAATTATCGCCAACCAGCTGGAAGGGTTAAACGCTCATCGCAAAATGATCAGCGGTCAAGTCTTCCAGGCTGCTCAAGCCCAAATTGAAGCCGATCCAATGCTGTTAAAAGATTCAGCGCTGGTATTGTCTCACCCAACCTGGCCAGGAGGGGTGATCGGTATCGTGGCCAGCAGGTTGGTTGAGCGTTACAGCCGACCGGCATTGCTGATCGCTTCCCCACCAGGGGAGCTGGCGCGCGGCTCGGCGCGCTCTGTCCCTGGGGTTGATATCTCAGCCGCGATTGCTGCTCACCAGGATCTGCTGGAGGGGTTTGGCGGGCATCCCATGGCAGCTGGTTTTGCGCTGGAGGCGGAGCGTATTCCGGAATTTCGGCAGGCGCTTTCCGAGACTGTGGGCAAAATGCTCAGCGAGATTAGCTTTGAGCCAACCCTGCAGATCGATGGTTATTTACCGCTGGCAGATTTGTCGCTTGAATTGGTCGCGGACCTGGAGCGACTGGCCCCCTTCGGTCCTGGAAATCCAAACCTGGTCTTCGTCAGCCATGATCTCAAGTACAGGGGATCTAAAGCGCTTGGAAAAAGTGGGGAACACCTGATGATGAAATTAGGCGCAAACTCGGGGATTGATTTTAAGGCTGTCTGGTGGGGAGGGGGGATCGAGCCGCGGCCTGAATGGATGGTCAATGGAGCAGCTCTCGATCTGGCTTATACTGTGCGCAGCAGGGATTACCGGGGTCAGAAAGACGTGCAGATTGTATGGCTCGACGCGCGCCCGGTTGAAGCAGGGGAGGTTGAGATCGCTCCCAAGAAGCGTGAGATAGAAATTTTTGATCAGCGGGGGATAACCCACCCGCTGATGGCGCTGCAAAAAATTATCACGAATCGGGAAGATATCCTGGTCTGGGCCGAGGCGCAAGCAATAGAGAAGCTAGCAGAAATCGGCATCCAAGCCCATGCTCGCACTTCTCTTAAGGCTACTCATGAGTTAGTCATCTGGACCACCCCCCCCGGCAGGCAGGATCTGATAGGTGTATTGGAAACGGTTGCTCCTGATGTCCTTCATCTATTTGCTGTCGATCCGCAGCTGGACGAGATAGAATCTTTTATTAAGCGCCTGCTCGGATTGGCCAAATATGCCTTGAGAAAAGATATGGGCCTGGTAAATATCTCGTCTCTGGCCGCGGCCACAACGCAGCGGGAGGCAACTGTCAGGGTAGGGATTGAATGGCTGGCCGCGCGTGGCATCCTGGGTGCCCGATTTGAAAACGATGATCAGCTGTGTATTAGTGAGGGAGAGGGATCACCAAATGAGGACCTTGAACGGCTGACCGAGCAGCTGGGTGAATTACTGGCAGAGACAGCAGCTTATCGCAGGCATTTTTCCAACGCGGAGGCAAGATTGTTGATCGATCTAACTTTTGATAAGTAAAGCAGCTTTAGTAAATTGTCATTCATAGCCCCTTGGGGCGAAGAATCCCTGAGACGAGCTTAATTTTTTATCAGCAAATTTATTATTGCAGTCGCGCAGCAGGGATTCCTCCCTGCGGTCGGAATGACAAAGATTATGCGGGGTGGTTTTCGATGGTCGTAAACAACGATGTCATTCAGAGCACCGAATGGCGGAGAATCCTTGAGTTGATTGTAAATTAGACTAGCAAAATATTAATTATCGTCGCGCAGCAGGGATTCCTCCCTGCGGTCAGAATGACATGGATGATGTTGGGTGGCTTTCCAAAGCCGCAAAAAAATTGTAATTCATAGCCCCTTAGGGCGAAGAATCCTTGATGTGATCGTTGAGAGAACAGGCAATTAGTTGGGATAGTCGCGCCTTTGGGATTCCTCACTGCGTTCGGAATGACATGGATGAGGTTGGGCGGTTTAGCTGGGTTCGTCGAGGTATTCATCTTCCCCCAGTGAATCCAGCGCAGCTACGGCCGGTTGGACGCTTAGCAGCATCAAGACCGTGATCAGCACAGCCGAGCTCACACACCAAATGCACACGGCCCTGATCACCCAGATCTCCAGATAAGTTAAATAGATTGAATACAGCGTTCCAAATAATGCCATGCCCAGCATAGCTAATTTTGCATAGCTAGCCCACTTATCGTGGCGCACTTTTTGGATGACCCAGGCGATCAATATCCCCACATAACCGAGCAAACCCAGAATGCCGACCGGTAGAATTCCAAATACCCTGGCATAGGAGCTGTTCTGAACCGCGTTGCAGTCACCCACCGGACCGCAAATGACTTCTACTGCCTGGGTTTCCACATAGGTCAGGTAGCCAGCCACACCCAGCCCAGCCAGTGCGACGATAGGAATCAGCCAGTCAAGCCAGGGGAAACGCTGACTGCTGTCAGGCTTACTTTCTCTAAGCAAGGCATAGATCACATAGACAATCGCAAGTACCATGGCGACCAATACCACCAAAGCCAAGGTGAAACCGTTTGACTTTGAGCCTGCTGAATCCGCTCCGGAAAGAGATTCTGCATCCGCAATTGGTGCGGCTAATTGCTCTTCCCCATTTTCATTAACGGGCTCTTCCTTGCTCACCACTGGTGACTCAATTGGCTCCGGGAGGTAACCTGCCAGGGGTGGGTAGCGCGGATAATCCAAGCCTCCGCTGGCCAGGTGCGTTTCGATCAAGCCAGGCAGTTCCCTGGGAATTTGGTCTGAACCAGACAGCACGCTCTCACCCACAAGCATGAACGGCACACCGACATTGTTTTGAGGGATACCCAGGATGGAAGCTGTCTCGTATAAGTGGTCCACATCTTCCTGGGTGACCAGCTCGACCAATTGGATTTCGAATTGCTCGCCATACTGCTCCTGCAGGGGGGGCAATACTTCATTGATCACATACTCGCAATGACCGCAGGTGCTCAACCAAAACATGACCACCCGAACCACGGGTTGTTCTTGTGATTCCAGACTTGTTCCAGCCTGGGCCTTTTGTACCCAGGGGATGAGTAAACCTAATAAGATTAGAAGGACGAGAAGGTGCTTACCTTTTCTCATATATTCAACAATATTCAGGTTATCTATCAGTCAGCGGGTGCCTGCAGAGGCACCTCGAAATAACGTTTACGCAGTGCGAAAGCCACGTTTACCAATCCGATCATTACCGGGACTTCGATCAAGGGTCCGATCACAGCCGCAAAGGCTACTCCCGAGCCGATACCGAATACCGCTACGGATACTGCAATCGCCAACTCGAAGTTGTTGCTGGCAGCGGTGAAGGCAATACTGGTAGTTTTACCATAATCGGCCTTAATTTTATACCCCATCCAAAAACTTACCAGGAACATGACCACAAAATAGATCAATAATGGAATCGCAATGCGCACCACATCCAGCGGTATTTGAACAATCAGGTTGCCTTTGAGGCTGAACATGACCATGATGGTAAAGAGCAGTGCGATCAAAGTTAAGGGGCTGATGCGCGGAACGAATACACCTTCGTACCACTCCTTACCCTTTTTGCGCACCAGGATCAAACGGGTTAGAAATCCAGCGATCATCGGTATGCCCAGGTAGATAAACACGCTCTGGGCGATTTCACCAATAGTGATATTGACCACGCTGCCCTGCAGACCTAAGAGTGGGGGCAACTTGGTGATGAAGACCCAGGCGAAAAGGCTGTAGAAGAACACCTGGAACAGGCTGTTGAATGCGACCAATCCAGCCGCGTATTCCGCATCACCCTTGGCCAGGTCGTTCCATACGATCACCATGGCGATGCAGCGCGCTAATCCAATCATGATCAAACCAGCCATGTATTCTGGGTAGCTGGGCAGGAAAATCACTGCCAGGGCGAACATCAGCAGCGGCCCGATCACCCAATTCAGGAAGAGTGAGGTTCCTAATATGCGCCAATTGCGGAAGACATCGCCCAGCTCTTCGTAGTGTACTTTTGCCAGCGGAGGGTACATCATTAAGATCAAACCAATGGCAATGGGAATATTGGTTGTGCCTACCGAAACGGAGCTGTTAAAGCGCTCTACAGCCGCCGGCAAGAAGTATCCGATGCCAACCCCAACTGCCATTGCCAGGAAGATCCACAAGGTCAGGTAGCGATCGAGGGTGGATAAGCGTCGGGTAATTCCGTTAGATTGGGAATCCTGGTTTCCAGCCATTTCTGCCATGGATTTTTTTCTCCTCACGATGAAGTAACGAATGACAAATTTTTCATCCCTGTGCGTTTACCAGCCAGGTGGTAATTTCGGTTTGGGTGGGTACCCGTCCTGAGCAGACCACATCACCATTGATCACCAGACCGGGGGTTGAGATGATCGGGTAGGTCATGATCTCGCCGTAATCGGTAACCTTACTGAACTCGGCCTGAAATCCCATTTCGGCAACTGCCTTGCGGGTGATTTGTTCGACCTTGCTGCAGTTGGCACAGCCTGGACCTAAGATTTTGATCTTTAACATGAACGCCTCCATGATTGTT
>JALHTN010000098.1 GCA_022865865.1 Anaerolineales bacterium | reverse complement strand
TTGGTAAAGGTAACCGCAAGAATGTGATGTGGGCGAACGCCTTGATTTGCAATCAAATATGCGATTCTTTGGGTTAAGACGCGAGTTTTTCCAGAACCAGGACCAGCTAGAACCAGCACAGGACCAGGTCCCGCAGTCACAGCATTTAATTGTTGAGGATTTAAACCGGTGAAATGTTCCATACGGGAGGATTGTAACGTCTGCAGAGATAGGTGTCAACAGACGACCATCACCCGAGGAGTACGAGACCATTTTGGGATCAAAATCGATTGTATTGTATAATCCTCACAGAGTTTTACCCGAGAAATTTCATGGTCAACCAGATATTTCAACGCACATGTGAGAGTATGCCAGAAATTGCCAGCGATTCAGTGGCTTTAACGGTTACCTCTCCCCCCTATTGGAATGCAATCGATTACGATATTCACGCTGCAAACCAGGATCAATTTTATCGTACCAGATCCTATTCAAATAATTATACGGATTATCAAACTTACCTGGACTGGTTAGAATGTGTATTTGCTGAAATTCACCGGGTCACGAAACCAGGCGGTTTTTGTGCGATTGTCATTGGTACTGTATTATTGGAAGGCAATCACTATCCGGTTCCATATGATCTTAGTTCTCGATTAACTGGTCGGGATTGGTTGTTTCACCAGGACATCATCTGGCACAAATGCACAGCTGGAGTAAAACGAGCGGGTGTGATGATCCAAAAACCTTATCCTGGTTATTATTATCCGAATATCATGAGTGAATATATTCTAATATTCAGAAAGCCAGGTCCAAAAATATACCAGGGGCGAACCCCCGAAGAAAAAGCTGCAGCAGAATTCATGATTGATACCCTATTTACCTTGGAAACCGCCAACAATATCTGGCATATCGCTCCCGTACCGCCAGGTGTAATTGATCATCCAGCCCCATTTCCTGAGGAAATTCCATATCGTTTAATAGCGCTTTATTCATACCCTGGTGAAATCATCCTGGACCCATTCACCGGTTCTGGTCAAACTGTAAAAGTCGCCCGAGCACTGGCACGGAAGTATTATGGCTACGAAACAATTTCCAGCTATGTTGACTTGGCGAACAAAAGGATTGGTGAACCGCTCTCCATTCGTCAGAAACAGTTGACTGCTGTATTCGAAAAAATTTCCCCAGGGGAGAAGATTGCAAGGCGTAACCAGCGTAAGTGACTCTGGACGATCCGGCAAATATCAATTCAAGATGGCAATGAAAGGTCTATGAGAGCGAATAACTGGAACATGATCGGTCATGATTGGGCTGTTAATTTACTCAAACAGCATGTTTCACATGGAATACAAAGACAAGCCTACCTAATAACTGGACCCGAAAGTGTGGGAAGGCGCACCCTGGCAATACGTTTTGCCCAAGCAGTGAACTGCGTTCAATCTACTGGAGATGGAGTCCCTTGCCTGGACTGTCCAACTTGTGGACAAATTGAAAGATTGGTTCATCCGGATTTATCAGTTGTTGAAGCAGAAAGAGCCGGTGGACCACTTAAAGTCGACCAAATTCGGGAGCTCCAGCATGGACTTCATTTAACCCCGTACGATGGGAATTACCGCATCGCCTTGTTGCTGCGCTTTGAGGAAGCCAATGCACAAGCATCCAACGCCTTGCTAAAAACCTTAGAAGAACCGCCGGCAAATGTGATCCTCTTGATAACGGCGGAGAGTGCAGAGAGATTATTGCCAACGATTGTTTCACGCTGTGAAGTCATTCGACTACGACCGGTCCCTTCGGCAACCTTGAATCAAGGCCTCCAATCTCACTGGTTGATCCCACCCGATGACGCAAATTTACTCACTCACTTATCTGGTGGCAGACCTGGGTATAGTTTCAGACTTTATCAAAGTCCGGAAATATTATCGCAGAGGAGCGAATGGTTGGATGATCTAAATAATCTATTATTGGCAAACAGAGTCGCAAGATTTGACTATGCGGATAAATCGTCGAAGAGTCGCAAGAACCTTCCTCCTTTACTCAAAACATGGCTGGGTTTCTGGCGGGACGTAATGCTGAGATCGATAAACAGCAGTTCCCAAATCATAAACATAGATTTCCAGGAATCCATTGACCAATTAGCTCAAGACCTGGACAAGAATCTAATTTTCCGGATTGTGATTGCCTTTGACGAAATTTTCGATCTTCTAGACCATAACGTCAATCCCCGCTTAGCGATTGAAGATTTGATGCTCGTTCTCCCATTCAATCCATAATAGATTTCGGGGGTAAATTCAATTTTATCTGCCGAGCATGGGAGTTTACTTATGCTATACTCAGGATGGATATCAGGACTCGAGATCTGCAGCTTTCCAGTTTAGAATATCATTTGATTTATTATGAAGGTTTCTTAGAATGAAACCAGCAGCCACTATCATTATCTACCAGCTAACAGAGAAAGAGTAAATAGAATCACATGCAACCTGATGGGGAAACAACTTCTGCGCGTACTTCGCTTGAGCTCCTATATAACATCAGCCGTGAGCTAACAGCAGCACTGGATCTGAGCACAGTTCTCCAGAGAGTGATCAGCTTATCCATGGAGAATGTCGGCGCCTTAAATGGCAGCATCATTGTCATGGATAGCTCCAAAGCCCCAATCGAAGGCATCCTATGCGTCGGTGATAAACTGATAAGTAATGCCACCAAGCAGCTTGCTGCAACCCTTAACGATGGTTTTGCGGGTTGGGTGATTCGCAACCAGCAAGGTGCTCTGATCGCGGATACCAGCCAGGATGTTCGCTGGCTAAGGCGCCCCGATGATGAAAAAAATCAAACTGGAGCAAAATCTGCGGTGTGCGTCCCACTAATTGCCCACCAACAGCTGGTGGGAGTTATGACTCTTGTCCACCCAAAACCAAATTATTTTGGGGTAGCTCATCTGGAATTGATCCAAGCCATTGCAGATCAAGCCGGGATTTCTGTGCTCAATGCCCGATTGTATGAGGATAGTCTCAGACGGGCGCGAGTTATGACCGCGCTTGCAGAGAGCGCATCAGAGATCACCGCTAGTCTTGAATTGGATGAGGTATTACAACGCATCCTGACTCAAATCAGTGATGCTTTGCGGGTTGAATCGGTTTCCCTTGCCTTGGTTGATCCACAAGGAAAGACTTTAACCTATGTCGCTACTTCAGCTGGATCAGATAGCCCCCTCATTGGACATCAAATAACATTTGGACACGGATTTTCAGGTCTAGTTGCCAAAGAAAACCGGGGCGCAATTATTGCGGACACTACCCAGGATGATCGCTTTCCATTAGATTCTGAACGACTTATCGGGTCAGAAATCCAATCAATCGCTTGTGCTCCTTTGAGGTCCCATAAAGAAGTGATTGGGATTTTAGAAGCCATCAATCCGATTGATGGCTATTTCGATCTGGATGCGCTAGAAGTAATAACTGGGATAGGCAGCCTGGCCGGAACGGCAATAAACCACGCCCGATTATATGAACAGATCCAGGCAACTCAACAGCGCTACCTTGAGCTTTTTCAGGACAGCATCGATCCAATCATCATTTCAGATCAACAAGGAAGAATCTTAGAAGCAAACCGTCAGGCTGAGCTCTTCACCAAGTTCAACAAAACTGACCTGCTGGAAACATCTATTGACCAGTTGTTAACCAGGGATAACGTAGCTCTTCAAGTTGAGCCTGAGAGCATTGATCCCGGAGAAATAACGACATATGAAGCGGTGCTGACACCCAACAATGCAAAATCGATCCCGGTATTAGTCCATCTTCGCTCAGTAGTGGTAGTGGATGGCATAAATTTTCAGTGGTTGATCCGTGATATCAGTGAAAAAAAGAAACTGGACCGGTTGCGTGATGATTTGATCTCGATGATTTATCATGATTTGAGGTCCCCATTATCAAACATTGTTTCCAGCCTGGATGTATTCGATGCGATGCTTCCCAAAGATGGTGATCCTGCATTTCGTTCTCTGCTGAACATTGCTTTACGATCAACGGAACGTATTCAACGCCTTACAAACTCATTATTAGACATGAGTCGCCTCGAAAGCGGACAACCAGTGGTTCAGCGCGTTTCCTCGTCCGCTGTTTCATTAGCAGTAGATGCGATCGACGCGATCTCTCCAGTCGCTGCAACAAAAAATCAGGTGATAAACCTGGAA
>JALHTN010000677.1 GCA_022865865.1 Anaerolineales bacterium | reverse complement strand
GCACCAATGTAATCGTATTCATTCAGTACTGCTAAAATACCAGCAAGTAAGGCGACGAATCCGACAATAAATCCTGCGATCACGCTGAGACCAGACGCTACAGGTGAGTTTCCATCTTTCATGATAGCCTCCATTGGAATTAAGGGTTTATCAATAGATAACCATCTCAGTTACTAATTCTGTTTGGATTTAGTTCATGGGTATGCTATGAATCGGACAGAAACTGGAGTTCGCTATGCTTGGATAATTTCTGGTTGCGCCTAAATCCTGGTCGTTGGTAAGCCGAGAATTGCACCGCAATCTGGGACAGCGAGGCTATCGTCCAAAGGATGCCTCGTAGAAAGCTTTGAACAGGAGGGGTCATTCGCAAGACCGCATTATGCCCGAAACTTAGGCAGTGTTCTGAACCAAGGTCTGCCAATATATTCATCATCTGCTCAATTTTGATACCATCACGAGTCTTAAATTGTTGTCAAAATCTACTCTTTAAAACCAACTATCAAGAAAAAACCCTGATTGCAAGCCACTTTTTGAGGTATTCTTTGAACATTCTGATAAATTCAGTAGTTGTATTCAAGGGAGCAATTATTCGATGGTAAGCAATTTGCCACATTCTATTTTGAGGAGAATATCAGGGATGAAGATCCGCACTTCTACAATTGACGACTATGCAGCTATTACCAGCATTCACAACAGCCTGAACATTGTTTGGCCGGAACGACCCCGAACCCCGGAAGGTTGGGCAGAAGCTGACAGAAACCGTAATCCAAAGTGCAAGTTCCAGCGTTGGGTGGCTGTTAAAGATGGCGGTGTGATCGGTTTTGGTTATTATGGGCAGAATATTTTTGAATATCACCCTCAGAGATTCAATATAAATATCGAGGTTAAACCGAATTATCAGCGGCAAGGGATTGGTGAGGCACTTTATGATCGAATTATTGCTGAGTTACAGCCATTTGATCCGCTCGTTTTACGCGCGGATGCTTTCACGAACCTACCGCAAGGTTTCCAATTTCTCCAAAAGCGTGGTTTCCATGAAGCATTTCGTGAGACCCCAGTCCATCTTGATATCACCTCCTTCGACCCCAGCCCGTACGCGGAATTGGAAACGAAATTGCTGGGTAAAGGTATCGTCATCAAAACCCTGCGTGAAATGGAATCTGACCCTGGCCGCGACAGAAAAATCTACGCTCTGTACTGGGAAGCATTCGAAGATGTACCACAGGAAGATTTCCAGATTGAAAAACCGGACTTCAATGAATGGGTGCAATGGGGCTTGAACGATCCCACTATCCTGCACGATGCCTACTTCATCGCGGTGCGCGGCGATGAGTACGTTGGTTTGAGAGAATTGGGCAAAGATCCTGATTGTGATACGCTGCTGGGTGGTTTTCTTGGTGTCCTACGGGCTGATAGGAGGCAGGGCATTGGCCTCGCGATGCAGCTGCGTGGAATTGCTTATGCCAGAGAACAGGGTTATCCGGAACTGAAGACCTGTACTGCAATCCATAACTTTCCGATGCAGGCGCTTTTCAACAAGCTGGGTTATGCCCGGGATCCGGAGTGGCAGCAATGCCAGAAAGATATCAACAAATAAATTATCCCCGAGTAATTTGGTAGTTGGATATTCTATTAAGAGGATTTGCTGAGCGGTATTGGTTCGCGCCTACTGATTAATGGTATTTGGAACCGTGCCAAATCAATTTGCTGGTGATTGGAGAAGGACGAATGAGTATAATGGCAGAGGACTGACGTGAAACATTTTTCAGAATTTTTATACCGGTACTATACCTTTCGGTGGTTTTTAAATGAGTGGACGGTCCTGCAAAAATGGCTCTATGTCGCATTGTATGTAATAGTATTCAATATTAGTCTTATCCCCCTCCTGGTTTTAACAGAAAATGCTGGTCTTCTGGTGGAAGGTTCATCAAGATCTTTGGGTGTATTGGTTTTCCTATTATTGGTCTGGTTTGCTATTTATCAACCTGCTGTAAATATTTTAGCGGACACAGCACGACACAGACACCAGGCGAATGATGATCTTTGATTTTAATTCTCCGTTGGGTTCGAACAGGGAGGGGGCGATCGGAAATATTTCAGAAGAAATAACTTTCGAACCAGTTTTCGATCCAACAGGGAATAAATCATCTTATCCATTGGTCTTGAGGAACGGAGAAAGAACACGAACCCTGATCTAAAACGATTATTGTAAAAATAAGATAGTCAAACTTTTCTGGGGAAAATCAATAAGTTTGCCAGATAATGAAAGGGATTCATCAAATTTCCTTCGGTTAATTAACTGATAGGGTACAAAAAAACTGCTCAGCTGAGCAGTTTTATCTTTTTCCTGCACTCCTAACGAGACGCGACTCGAACCATCTCAAGTGGATTTAGGGCAATTTTTAGCGATGCTGCGGTTTGAAAACCGAAGTAAATTGGAAGAATTTTCTCTCATCTCATGAGGTTCGAGATGTCTACTGCTTCAAAACCCTTTGTTCTGGAAAATTGTTTATCAGTAAAAGCTGCTGCTGAGTACAGTGGCTATTGCCTGTGATACCTGCGCTGGTTACTACGGTTGGGAAAGATGGCTGAGTTAAAACTCGGTCACCTCTGGTTGATTAAGATTGAATCTTTTGAGGAATATCTGACACTATTCGAAAGCGCAAGGGATCAGCGATTTGGTCCTAAATAAAAATTCTTTAAGAGTCAACATTAGGTTAAATCCATTTTTCCCCAAAAATACAATACCATGGCAAAATAATCACTATCATGACTAAAAGAATTCCGGAGTATCCCCAATGTAATTGGAGTTCTGGCATATATTGGAAATTCGTGCCATATAATACTGCAATAAAAGTGAGCTGATCACGCTTCCCAACCCATTTGAAACATTTTTTGGTTCGCTGTGTAAAACAAGTTTTGTGGCGAATAGATATTAATGACGAAAATGGACAAATATTCGCCCAAAATTTTTATCGTCTTTTTCAATGCGATGATAAAGGTTTCGAATATGTTTTTGATCAAGAAAACGAATTACCCGTTTTTTTAACTGACCGCTTCCTTTTCCTGGAATAATCTCTACAATTTTTATGCGCTTTTCAACTGCTTCTTGCATAACTCGATTAAGTTCTTTCTCTATAGTCTCTCCACGATTATAAATGTCATGAAGATCAAGTTTCAACTTTGCCATAATTTTTTCTTCAGTTCACTTTTTACCAAATTTAGTAATTAGCGGCACAATGAATGCGAAAACGACTCGAGGAATTTTGAACCTGACGCAGTTTAATTATAGTACTTATTTATTGCTTTGGTTCTCAATATCTACATTCCCTCTTGCGGTAAGACAATCCTGTGAATTTGTGGGGTGCGGCTGTTACCACTGCGGGAAAACATCCGGCGCGACTCGAACGGTTTTTGCGAAATAATATATTAGGAAATGATCTTCAAATCCGGCAAATCTTCCAGTTTCCCCCTAGCATCAAAGCGAATCATAGACAAAAACCGCTCAAGATCAATCTCGGTCGGTTTCAGTACCCTATCTGTGATAACTCCCGAACACCACCCGTCCCTATTTCTAGGGGGCAATATAGCTCGATCGTTTTACTTTTTCGAATATCTTAGTCGCAAGCGCTCGAGTCGTCAAGGAATGCTGGTGTTACCTGTCTAAATTCTTGTTTATTCCCATTATCTTATTAGGGATATTATGGATAAATTCCTTCAATAATGTCAAAGGAGCGGGATGTGTTGACCAAATGAGTGTAGTGACCATCGCCTTCCAGCGGGATCAAGGTGCTGTTGGGGAGATTTGCATGCATGTATTCGGAGAAGGAAAAGGGCACATGTTTGTCTTCTGTACCATGCGCGAGCAGGATGGGGAAGGCGATCTCTGATACTGAGAGTCCCCAATCTTTGTAAATGGCGATGGCGTCATCGGACGGGCCGCCCGCACCCTGGCGATAGGCTTCTTGTATGGAACGCATCAGCGCGTGCATGAAGTTAGGGTCTGAGTCGATGATCCTGGCATCCGCATCACAGAGCATTTTTCCCAACATTTTTTTGTACTGTTCTGCTGTTTTGATATTCGTTATCAACGGTATCGCTGCACCAGAAATAATCACAAACACCCAGCGCGGCCAACGTTCTCCAATACGGGCCATGATACGGTCGGCGGCACTGAGTTCTTTTGAGGCCTCTGGGTCACCGTAGATTGGCGCAGCCCCGCCGCAGAACAGGGCAAAATCCAACTGATCGGAAGGGCATAGGCACAAGCGATCACCGGGGGACCGCCACCAGAAGTGCCCATGACCCCAAAGCGATCCAGTTTCAGGTACTGGGCAAGCTCTTGGACATCTTTTGCCAGATCCACGATCTGGTAGCCAACTTTCATGTCTGAATAGCCGTGCCCTGGCCGGTCGGGGTAGATCACCCGATAGCCTCGCTCTATGGCGGTATGGTGGAGAAGCGCACCTTCAAGCCGTGAGCTTGGTCCTCCGTGGAAGTAAAACATAGGTTTTCCATCTTCGACACCATAGAGGTTAAATGCGAGCTTGCGGTTATCTGACAATGTGAGCGTTTGGCGAGCTCGGTCCAGGTGTTCAATCTCTTGTAATGAGATCGTGGGAGCGTAGGTGGTCATGTGATTATTCATTTAGCCAGGTTTGTAAGTTTAACTAATCAATCCTTGTTTCATTGGAAATTCTCCGAATTTAATAAATCTCATAAATTTCTAGAGATTATATATCACAAAAAACATGGAATAGCGGCCAGAAAGTTTTTTAGCAAAAAAATTATTTGGAAATAAGTTGAAGAATTGGCAAACTATCCAATATTTGCCTAGAGTCGAACCGAATCATAGATAAAAACCGCTCAAGGTCATCCTCGGGCGGTTCTTGTACCCCCACTGCGATTCGAACGCAGGCTTCTGCCTCCGGAGGGCAGCGCTCTATCCACTGAGCTATGGGGGCTATCTTACAGAAAATTTTACCACGGCCGGTAGGTTGGGATTGGTGTATTAATCAAAATTGGTAGAT
>JALHTN010000676.1 GCA_022865865.1 Anaerolineales bacterium | reverse complement strand
CGTAGAATGTACCTCCTGGGGCATCCCCCACTGCGAGGTCTGCGAAGCTACCCCAAACATGGAGTGAAGTTCCATCCCGGTCAAGGTGTTGGATGCGGTGGTTGTCTGTGTCGGCGATATAAAGAGTTCCATCCGGGGCTACTGCAATCCCGCGCGGGCGTTGGAATTGACCTGGTTCTGAACCAGTGGTCCCAAAGACTAAATCCGCGTTCAACAGCACTTCTTTGCCTTCATAAGGATCAGCCACTATCTCCTCTGTACTTGGACCGACCCCGTAATTCCAAATCAAGGAGGTGATGTCCTTGCGAATGTACATGCGCATCTCTTCAGCAGGCTGCCAGTTGGGCAGACTCATATCGCGGCTCACAACCTCACCGTATTGGGTGAAATCGCGGTTCAACCAAATTTGGAACAGCGCCGATCGCATCGCTGGATTGGTGATAGCATTCCTGATCCGCTCCCAAGTAAGGTTGTAATAATCCTGGTTTGGCCACCACATTCGGGTGTATTCAAAGCTGTCAAAAGCTTGGCCGACGATCGGTTCGATCTTTCCGTAATTCTCACTTCCGACGATAATCACGGGTGAATCCCGTAGATCCCGGGTGGGGTTGGCCGCAAAATAATTAGTATTCGGATAATTCCGCAGATACCACCAAAATGGATATGTTGATTTATTATCGTAAGCCACAACCATCTCTTTCCCATTCGTAGTGCGGCGGGAGATTTCTTCAATCTGGTTCATGATCTGCTTGGGTCCCTGTCCCGCGTGTGCATAGACCAGGTACTCATTTGCGAAATCATAGTTGATGAATGAGGCAGTGTAAGCAGTTCGGGTGGTTAGAAGAGCCAACAGGCTGAGGATAATTAACCCAGTTAAGCGGGTGATTTCTCCCAGGGTCCAGGATTTCATCAGGTACCCCAAGCCGATCCCGCTTGCCGCGGTCATCAGAAGTGCAAGCAAAAAGGTGCTGGTCGCTTGCAGCTGGGGCAGTTCTTTTCCCTGGAATGGGGGACTTGCACCCAGGAGAGATCCCAACAGTCCAGCCAAACTGGTTGCAAAGACAATTATTAGGATAACGACCAGGATTCCTCTTCTGGCTCGCAGTCGTGACCAATTGGTGGTTTCAATCAGGTAGCCGAAGGCCCAACCCGATAATAGGATCATGGGTAGGGCGATATGGACAGTCAACCAGGGCATTTTCTCCCCAGCGTAGGTATATGCCAGCAAGCTGGTGATAGCCCAATAACCGAGTATGGTGACTGCCAGGCGTTGGGGATTTGGTTTGGGGGCGATTTCTTCCTCAGAAGAATCCTGGACACTGGGAAATACATTTCTTCCGAAGGTTGCCAAACCTATAGCGAGCAAACTGCCGATCGCCGTGAGAAATTCATAAATCGGAATCTGGAGAAAAGCATAATAATACCAGGGCTGGTTTCCGCGTTCCACCGACTGTTGAGCCAGCCAATATCCTAATGATCCAACCATTCCAGTGAAGAAACCAGTCCCATTGGTGAAAAGGGTTGTATAAAATACAGTAAAAATCGCATAGAAAAGTGCTGCGTTCAATAACCACACGCGGGCATTCCACCAGAGCCCAACCAGGATGGCGATGATGGAAAGCGGGATCATAAAGATCGCGGTCCGCCACATGCCAAGACTGGTGTAATCAAGTGGATCCCATCCGAGCAGTTTGACCGGGAAAGGAGCCAGCATCGGCAAGATTAATGTACCGAGTAAGATCAGCAAACCAAAAGAGTTCTCCGTACGTAAATTGGATAACCCATAACCGCGGATGACAAAGAACAGTGCCACCAATAAACAGATGATGCCAACCCCCGCAATCAGAATCACCGGCAATGGGATAGAAAATCCATTAGACTCAGGAATGTCACCAGGCAGCGCCGGCGCAGCGGTCTCCACAGTCGTAACTGGTGCTTTTTCTCCCCCGATTAGCAGCCAGCCTCCCGCGAATCCAATAGCGACCAAAGCAAGAATGATCACCACCATGAAGCGTTTGCGGAATTCTGGACGCGACCATGAGGATTGGTATATCCTGGCGATGAAGTATATCGCCAAGAAGATCATTATTTGGGCAGTGTAAATATAGGCCGTTTCTTTAGTTGTGAAATGCAGGGCAGTTGAAGCCGTGAGCCAGAACAGATAACGTGATGCGCCGGTTTCAAGATACCTCATTAATGCCCATAACGATACCAATCCAAATAGAACTACCAGGGCTTCATTGCGTGCATAACGCCCGTAGTAGAGCATGAAGGGGGAAATCACCATCAATACAGCCGCGACCAACCAGCCCACCCTACCAAGGTAACGGCGATAGTTCCACAAGAATACTACTGATAGAATGCTGGCGATTGCGAGAGGCAGACGGGCGCTGAAATCACTGTCACCAAATAGGAAATATGAGAATGCGATCAAATGGAACTGCATCGGACCATGGGTAACCGGATCGTGGGAATAGCCCCGGCCTTGATCAAGCAGCCATGAAAAATATACATGAGATGTCTCATCGTGACTCATGACGCGTGCGCCGAGCATATACGTCCGGCTGACCACTGCGATCAGCAATACCCCAATGAAAATGATCACAGTCCATTTAAGCGTGATACCACCCAGGAGGGGGCGATCCAACCAATTTTCCCGATTTTCTTGATGAGTGTCTTCAGTGAGATCCATACAATTTCCAGTTTATCATCAAATGATTAGGTTAAATTATAATTCAGCCGATAGAATCCCCCATACTTGTGGCTTCCTGCGAAAACGAGTTCCATTAAATATAGTTATGGCTTCTGCTTCAGAGAATCAATTTCTTTCCTGGTCAATGGTCGTGATTGGCCTGGTTTAAGCGAGCCGAGCTGTAAAGTACCAATTCTAACGCGAATGATTTTAACCACGGGTAATCCAATCCGGTTTCCAATCTCGCGTATCTGCCGTTTCCGTCCTTCACCCATGATTACTCTCAACCAGGCTCCTTTTCCT
>JALHTN010000675.1 GCA_022865865.1 Anaerolineales bacterium | reverse complement strand
ATGGATACAATCAATAAGCCGTGTGCCACTCGCTGTCCAAACGGATGTTGAGCAGCGTAAACAGCATCCGTGTGGATTCTGGTCCAATCATTAGAAAGTGCCGCAAAAGCCACTATATCTGCTTCTGTCACTGTCCGCCCAACGGTAGAGATCGACTGCCCCACCTCAAATTCCTCAAAGTATAGACTTGTTTGTATGGGTAGAGAATTTTGATCTGTCATATTATGTCCTTTCATTGATTATGGTAATTTTGGTTGACTAATAAATTTAAACCTAATTGTACTTGAACCGGATTTAATGCTTGGATACCACCCGGACGAATATTAAAGCAGTAAGATCCTTCCGGAATTGGGTACATCAGGACTGGCATTCCTCTGAATGATGAAAGAGAACTCAGATCGTTCAATCAGGATACAAGCTGCTTAGCTTCTATACCACATAAAAAGTCTGCCAGTCTTTGACTCCAATCTATGGATATTCTTACGAAGGAAAAGTTGAACTTATATAACCTATGTTGCCACTGAAAGACCCTAAGGGTTTTCTGTGTAGATTATCTGTGTCAATCAAAATGTAAATGTGCGGAATCTTATCCTCGATCAACCCTGATTGAAACCCTTAGGGTCTAACTTCGTAGGATAGTTGTAACTTGAATAATATATTCAAACACCTAATGCGGGAGCATGTCCAGGATGCCCAGATCCGCCATACCATCAATAACCAGTGTTACCGCCAGGGCTGCCAGCAAGATGCCGAAGACCACCTCTGTCACGGTCATATTGCTGGGGTCCAAGTGTTTGCTCAGGCTGCTGATGTTGCCGAAGATCAGCCAGTCCAATGCGATAACCAGCAGCAGAACTATGATCACAACCACGTATTCTATGATTGTTGATGACTCACCCGACAGTGTCATAAGAACGACGATGCCAGCTGGGTTCAATAGTAGAGGTACCGCCAAAGGGTAGGTGGCCATCTTCATTGGATCACGCTCCTCGGCTTGTTCGTGATGGTCATCTGATTTTCCAGGGCTCACCACCATATAGATACCCAGCAGAAACATGATAATGCCGCCGGCAATCGATATCGCCGCAGGTGAGATATGCAGCAATGCCATCAGCAACTTACCCAGGAAAAGCAGCACCAGCGCGGTTACGAAAGCCGTCTTGATCATTTTACTGGCTACTTTCCGCTGCACCTCAGCCGACATGTCGCTGGTCAGCTCCATGAAAGGCACCAGGGCAATTTTGGGTCCGATGCCGATCAGGAGTAATAGGAATATATCGAGGATTTGATAGAAGTCGATCGAACCTAGTTCCATTTTCTCTTTGCCTCCTTGAAAAATCTCAAATGGTTTGCCAATAATTCAGCATCATATTTTTACTCTTGGTAAAGATTATAACTGCTTGGGTTACACAGGGATTCACAGAGAATTACCAGAGACTCACATAGATCTTATATATGGTCTCTTTGTCCGAGTTTTATTTGGATGGGATGGACCATATAGCTGGTCCATTTCAAATATTCCACTCCGTACCTAGTTCTAGGTGTAAAACATTGTAGCTGACGAATCCCCATTCGTCAGCAGGGCATAGCGATGCCGCAGGACATCCCAATACTCCGACTGCGTTTCGCACCAAAAATGTTCGATTGCTGCCAAAACCTTTAAGACGATCTTGCATCAATCCTTCAGGGTCAGACCTTCCTCCAGTGATTCGTTTTTCTCCTGGTGCCGGTAATTCAATACCAAAATATATACACTGATCAAAAAAGCCCAGGCCGGGAAGATCATGGATACCCAATGCGTAAACCCAAGGCTGATCAACAGCACCAGCGCCAGGGCATAGGTAACCAGTGCCAGCCAGCGGGGCATCACCTGGGTTCGCACCCAAATGGTGCCTAAAACAAACATGAACATGCCTGCCATGCGGATGGCATACACCATGGTTATGCGGTTAGAGATAGCCCGGCCAATTATATTAATCCCGCTATTAAACACCATATCGGGATCAAGGGCGTAAACGGTCAGCAAACCTCCGGCGATAGCGGCAGAAACAAAAATCAATGCCAGGTAGATCAACCCGCTACCGAAAAACAACGTGGAAAAGAATTGGTCTTCGAGATATCCCAAGCGATCCCTGATCACCCCTAAAAAACCATAGGAAGGCGATGCCGGCAAACGGGAGAAAACTCAATCCCAGGGTTATATTTTTAACCTGTGCTTCCGATTAGCCCCCCTAATCCAGGGTGATTGCTGGGAGGGAATATTGGATGAGGATATAACTGGCACCAAAAAGCAGCGCAAGCAGGATTCCGGCGATGGCTGCCGCCCGCGGAGTTCTGAGCGCTCGACCAGATAGGTGTGTGCTTGATTCTGTCATACTGTGTTCTCCTTAACTCGCTAATTCTGCAAACGTCATTCAGGCGCTGCTACTAAGAATAAGATTCCCCTTAGGTGCCAGGCACTTCTTGAAACCTTTAAATCATAAACAGGTCAATTAAAGTGCCTGGCACCTGGAACCTTT
>JALHTN010000674.1 GCA_022865865.1 Anaerolineales bacterium | reverse complement strand
CCATCAACCCATTTTTACTCTAAAACCTCAAGGTTTACTAGTGGTAATTTTACTCTAATACTATTCTCTAGCTCAACTTCAGCCGATTTTGCTTTGATTCCATTAGGAAGCACATCCAATCCAGGTTTAAGGGTCATCAGAATACCAATTTGAGATTGGTAGGGAGCCCGGGTGATTCTCACCCGTTGACCTGGTGAAAAAGTCGTGGCGTCCTTTGGTTCATGAACCATTTGATTGACCGGTAGTGATATAAATGCTTCTGGTCGTTGACCAGAATATGGATCCAATTCCCCAGCATTAACTGCAATTTCTCGGCGATCGCTGGTGACCAGCAGGTTGAAAGCCGCAGAATTGATCGGTAAGAGACCAAATCCTTCAACGACCACGATTGGTAGGGAAATTTCTTGTGCGAGTGGAATTAATGAAGCCGCCATGCTGGATAGAATCAATCCCTTGAGTGGTAATTCGGATGCCGTTTGTAAAACCTGTGCATCTCCACAATAACCTGCGAAGACTACCGTTCCACGCAAATCAATATCGATCTGTTCAACAGAAAGAATATCTTCAACTTTCTTGATCAACACTCTCAACAGCCCAAAATTAATTTCACCGTTGCCCCACACCCCTTGAACAAGAGCGCCAATCGATTCAACCACTGCTCCGCGACCAGGGATCAAGGAAATTACCTCACCTGGTAAACCAGCGAGCACTTGTTGGGGAATGCTTTCTTCCTCGAGTAGTATTTTTCCACGCCCAATTAAAATTATCTTTCCTGAACATGGAGCTCTCACAACTCGCTTCCCCCAACCAACAGGTCCAGCCAGCACATCTCCCTCAGCTATCAAATCACCTGTTTCTTTCTGCAGATGTTTATCAGCTTCGCCAATTCCTACTCCCAAACCACGCGCAATATCCAATAAAACATGCTTTGGATTTTGATTTGCCTCACCAATTACATCGACAGCAGAAACCATTTGGCTTTTACGAACCAAAACGCGCCCTGTAATTGGTAACAGTCGGTGCCTTCGAATCCTGGTCATCGGCAAAACATGCACAACTGGCGCTAACATCTTAAGCTGGTACCATCCTTTTTCCTAATCAGAAAATCAATTACTCGTCCCATAGGTTGCAAGATCAGTTCCAAAAATAATTGTTAACCACCTAAAGTCCACAACCATTTTTTGTATAGATCCTGTCTCCGGGTAGTGTCCTTGGGTAGAAGGGTGGGGCGACCTCGTGCATCGATTACAACACCTAAAATTCCGCCAACTACGCGCACACTTCCTCCACGACCAGGACCTCCCATACCAACATCAGAATTGTGAAGTGGCTGCAGATTTAATCTTGCCGCCTCTCCCATGGGAATCGGTAGAGCTTCCAGCGTACCTTGTTTGATATCTAGACTGGTTTCATCCCCAGAATCATAAGTTACCCGTAGGCGCAGGATAGGAGTCCCGGGGCGGGCTTTCGCTATTGGGGTTATCACGGTAGCCAAGCTGAGGAAAGCGCTAGATTCGAGCACTTGAACTGATAAGTATGGATTGATCGCAGCTGCGGCACCAAGCGGAGCAGCCAAGTTGTGCTGGTCCAAGACCAATGTGGTGATACTGGTCGGTTGAACAGCATCCAATAAGGTCAGCAGGCTATGTCCAACCGAGGGCGCCTTGGTTAGCACACTCCCTGTTGCCACGATTGGCTCAAACCAGGGAAGCATCCCTGTCCTCGAGCGACTAATTTTATTTGAAAAACCACTTTCCGCGGCAGACAATGCCTTACGAATCGCTTGACGAGCAAGTGCCTGTTCGATAGCGAGGTCTTCCGCTGATACTGGTAGACTGGCAGGATATATTTGCTTATTGAAAATGTAATCTCTGATGTAATCCTGACTTACTTCCATTGGGATCCAGCGCAGAATTTCTTCAATTGTGGAATTTTCCAACAAACCGGTGATCCCCCGCCCTAATCCATACTCCGGGTAAACTCCCAGGTTCAAATCTCCGTCAAAGGCTGCAGCGATTGTCGTCGCCGAAGCTCCAACATCAATTCCTAAAACTCCTTTCCCGGGATCATAGACCTTACTTAAGAATTGAATCATCCTGCCAAAAGCGCTGGAAGTTGGCATTAATCGCATCCCCGCCCACTCGTTTAAATCGCTAACACCTGGTAAACGAACAGCACGGATAGAGCGGTATATGTCGACCATATGGTGTTGAGCTGGAGAAATTTGCTCAACATCTAAGCTGGGACGCACATTAGGTGCAAAATAATATTTCGTCAGGTTTCCCAGTCTTTTCTCCACCTCAGGATTTAATGCCTGGTTACCCGCAAACAGCACCTCGGGCCGCTGGTCAGCTGGCATCAAGGAACATGCCAGACCAACAGATTCAAGCAATCGGATAACTGAATTCGTCGCCCCGTTCTCCGTCCCACCCGCGATTACGATTAAATCTGGCCGCTGACTCAAGATTGCATCCAAACGATCTTCTGGTTTTTTACGATCATTAAGTCCTAGCGTTTCAACTACCTGTGCATAAATCGTTTCAGTCAATCGCTGAGCACTGGCTAATGATATATCGTCAAGCAAACCAACCGCGATAACTCGCAGAGGTGGACCAGCCGATATCGTCGCGGCGAACATATCAATCCCTGTCCCATCCAGTCTGCTCGGGATGATCAATCGATCATCATCACCAATTAGCTCTCGATCGGTGATCTGCTCTAAATCGGTGATTGCCCGCAGAATCCCTTCACCAATGTGATTGAATGGAGCGGTTGCAGTTGTCCTGGCTGTGCCTACTGCCAGGAAGCGGTAGCGACCTTCCACTACATCGAAAAGCACCGCGCGAGTATTGATTTCACCTACTTCAATCGCAAGTACGGAGGAACCGGAATGGTTGGAAGGCTCCATCTTCTCCATCACCTATGAGACCAACAAGTCTATGATCGATCGAATGAAATCAACCGAAAATAAAACTCGCCCAATTAATGCTGTCAACGCAGCACTGAATACTCCCGCAAAGAGAAATCCAAATGTGATCGCCACAAAGACCTGACCAATTTGGCCCAATCCATCAATCCAGGTTTGCAATTGGGACTTTTCTGAGGATTTTGATAGATTGCTGAATTGGAAATACGCCAAGGTTGCTATAGTTCCGATCAGGATGATGATCCCGTTTATCAACCGCAATCCCAGATCGGCATCAAAGGCCTGATTTGCCTGCACATCAAATAAATTCATCGATGCAATAGTCTGGGGGATCAAAGTCCCCAGCACTGCTCCACCAATCGCGGCGGCTGCGCTCACTCCCACAATATAAGCCATTGGTAGATTGCCAATGAATGCAAAGCGCGGAGATATCTTTGTGAACAGTAATCCAGCCAGAATAATTGGAACCAGCGCCAGGATTTGTTCACTTCGTTCACCTGCAAATATTGGTTCGATCATACGCGGCACAATCACATTGTGAATCACGACTGTCGCTGCGAATCCTGCTGATACACCAATGAATACGTGCAGCGTGAGCCGAAAAAACTGATTATCACCTACCAGATAGCTGAACACCAGCAGTGTAAGCACAAATCCCAGCAATGCTCCAATCCAATCTGCCCAGCTCATCATTCCACCTTCTCTTGACCCCGGACAGTGCGGGATAATTCAGGAACCACATAATAAGCCAACCCACCAACCAAGATCAACAGTGCTGCCACAAAGGTGCCCAACCCAAAAGCATCCCAATATTGTCCGGGCAGCTGGTCACCACCAATCAGTCGAGCGTACGCAGCACCACCTCTTAACCCAACAACCAATCCATTCACAGGTTGGGGAATGCTTTCATAATAAGGTCTTACAATTGGTTCCAGTTGGGCACTGGTGACCAGGACCAGGCTGGTTAAGGACTGAGGGTTTGTAATCTTTGGGGCAAGTTGTTCAATCCAGACCCGAGCAGCGTCAGGATCATCAACCAGCAAGATTATCATCTCATAATCCGAAATTTGGTCGATTCCAACTACTGGGGGCAAAGCATCTCCGGTCTCAGTATCCCACACCGCAAATCCATCGATCGAATAAGGCATGGTACCTTGAGGGTTCTCTATAAAACTCAGTAATCCAGCTGCGCCACCAGGGATATACCCCAGATTGGTGTAATCCAAGCCATTTATGTACCCATTCTCCGATTGAGTGGATTGGAGAAAACGCTCTGCTAATATTGGGCCAATAGGGGAGGTGGAAATCAAAGTCAACAAGGCACCCTGGCTCATCAAGTGATCAAAGACCGGCGCAGCAGCCGTGTCCAATTCAGCTGCCAAACCAGGTTCAAAGTCAAAACCAGCCAATACGCGGGCATTCTCAGGGAGCTCATTGATTAAGCGATTAACTTCTGCGCTGCCTTCATCATAAACCGGCAATGCCATTTGCTCACTTGATGTGATGATCGACCATAAGACAGCCAATAATAGAACCACGGCAATACTCCAGCGCAGGACATGCTGCTGTGAAATTGCGCTCTTGCCAGGCAGTGGTTTTGGTTGACCTTCATCCTCAATTAGGGTTTGCAGCAGTTCTACATGCTCTTGCTGGCTGTTAGAAACATTGATTTTCGTTGAATAAGCTCTGGGTTTTCGTATTCGGACAATCCCCGGTTCCGCTGACAGAACTCCGGTCAATCCTGCTAAGGGTCCCGCGTTTTCAAGGCTGCCAGGGGATTGTTCAAAAGCTTTTTGATCTACCGGTGCCTCATCCCGCTGAGCCTGATCTTGGGAAATCTGCGGCAGATCTTCGACCTCCTGGCTTGCAGGGGAGCTTTCTTCTATTAGTGCGTCATTCAACCAAGTAGGTATCTCACCAGATTCATTTCTTTCACTGTCCCCAAGAAAGGGCGATATTGTGGAGCTCTCATCCTGGGTTCCAGAGTCCTGAGTAGAGCTGCCAGGCATCCAATCTGAGGCTGGTAGCTCCAAGCCCAAATCCTGGTCTCCTGCCGCCTCACTTTCGCTGGCGCCAGATTGTTGGAGTTCTCTCAACCAATCAGGAGTCTCTGCTTCAGCCCCATGCCCTCCCAAACCATCACGATTTTCTTCGCTCCCAGGTATCAATGTCTCTCCTCCTGGTTCTACCTGCCCACTTTCATGGGGCTCTAGGTGAGCCAGACAGAAGTCGCAATATTTATTATCAACCGGGTTTGGTTTCCCGCACAAGGGGCAATGAATTTCGTCCACTAATTTTCCCCGTATGGCCGGTCAGCACCCATCAGAATTCGAAGGCCGGCAGCGACAATTCCT
>JALHTN010000673.1 GCA_022865865.1 Anaerolineales bacterium | reverse complement strand
TGATGATCTCCGCCCTGTTTATTCCCTTTTCATCACCCAATGTGATCTCAACCGTGTACGATATCACCCTGCCGGAAGTGCGCAGCACAGCCCTGGCGATCCAGTATTTCATTGAAAATGGCGGCGCAGCCCTGGCACCCCTCATGGCCGGCTTTATCGCCAGGAGCTACTCCCTGCATGTCGCCATCCTCACCATCTGCCTTTCCGCCTGGATCATCACTGCCATACTGCTGGCCTTCACCGCTTATCTGGTCCCGCAGGACATCAAAACGCTGCGCGATCAAATGGAAGAAAGAGCCCAGATCGAGCGGGACCGGGCAGCTCAAAGCGGCCTGACAGAGGGAGTCTGACAATATTGAACCTGCCGCTAATTGGGATCACAGCTTGAACAAACCAGAAGTAAACTGGCGGCTTTGCCAGGCTTGCGACCCCTGTGAGGCTCGCCTGGTGTGCAAGGTCAAGGCGATCGTCAAGATTGATCCCGGTGATCCGGTATTCATCGAGCCGTCTCTCTGCAGCAGCTGTCAGAACTGCCTGCCAGCCTGCACCTATGGTGCTATCGCTCTGCCCCATTACCAGGATATGCGCATCTAACCGGATTGAAGGCTGGGTACTCAACAACCAATCGCTCAACACTACCTACCTCAAGATTGGTAAAAAGATACCTCTCCCGGGCGATGCACATCGGACCAGGATCGGTTAAATTTAGGCTGGTTACTCAGCAAAATAATTTGTTTATCGAAATGGAGTAATAAAACCGTTACTTCTGCGTTTTATATTTAAAGGGTGTCATATTCACCATGTGTTGTTGCCAATCAAATTACCAGAGCATATGACCAGTCATCAAAATCTCTCTCGCCGTGATTTTCTGCGCTTTGCCGGGACCAGCCTCGGGGCTTTTCTGCTTCCAATCCAGGATCTCGAGTATTCCATCCCCGGTATTGCCTGGCCGATCCTGCGCATGGACCAGGTGCCGAACCAGATCCAGGAGATCCTGGACCGGGTTCCGAACACCATGATCACCAGAGATGGCCGCCTGTACCTGATGGACTCGGCTCGGAATAAAAACGGTTATGTGCCGCTCGCCCAAACCCAGTGGAACAGGGAAAACAGCTTTCTCAGCGACCGGCTTTATAAAACGGTTCCCTGGGGCATCGTGCTGCACTGGTATGGCGACCGGGAGAATTATGATAAAACCATCACCGGCTACCTGCGCGGTTTCAACAGCTTGCGTGAGGTGAATGGAAAGGAAACCCGCACCAGCACCCATTTCCTGGTCGACGGGGATCCGCCAACCATCGATTCTGAAGCGGGTGAATCCCAATTCGGCATATTACAGACCCAGAAGCCCCATGCCAGCGGTACACCCTACGTCTCCTCCCACATCAGCGGTCTGGATTACGAAGCCCACAAAAATCGCAGGCAGTACTTCGTGCGCGCCCAGTACCATTTAGGTTATGAAGAACCTGGTGCGGGTTCAATTTTGCAGAACTGGTTTGACGGGGGCCAGGATATCGATCCCAATATGCGCACTATCTCTATCGAGATGACCGGGTATGATTACGAGAGCCTGCAGCATTTCCCCTCCAAGCAGAAGATCGCCAACGCCGTCTCGTTGATCTGGGCACTAATGAGACGCTACAATGTCTCGGCCAACAACCTGTTCGGGCATAACGAGATCCAGCTCAACAAACCTGACCCGGGGAAGAAGTTTATGGCTTTGATCCGCTTCCTGATCGGGGCCAAAGCCATGCTGGATAACGATCCCCGCATGAACCAGCTGGTTTTCGGCAACTTCCTTTACGAGCAGCTGGACACCCTGCAGGCGGTCAAGCGCTACTTCAAGTATGTTTATGATTACCTGCTGATGATCAGCAAGCCCAACATGGTTTACCAATG
>JALHTN010000672.1 GCA_022865865.1 Anaerolineales bacterium | reverse complement strand
ATTGAGATCATAATGAGAATTTTTTATGGGCAATAAGAAACACAGCGCGATAATTGGGGCTGGGATCGGGGGAATGGCGGCAGCCTATGATCTGGCCGCGGCAGGGCACCGGGTGACGATCTTCGAAAAGGAAGATCATGTCGGTGGATTAGCCAGCGGGGTCAAAGAACCGCATTGGGATTGGTCCGTTGAAAAGTATTATCATCATTGGTTTGCTACGGATGAGCATATACTGGGATTGATTGGTGAATTAGGCTGGAGTGATAAGGTCCGCTTTCCACGTCCGTACACGGTGGTATACCACCAAGGCAAATTCTACCCCTTTGATTCCTACTTGAATGCCTTGCTTTTCCCAGGCTTGGGGTGGGGTCTCAACAAGATCCGTTTTGGATTGGTCGGGTTATATCTGCGCATGACGAACGATTGGAAATCCCTGGAAAAAACCACTGTGGATACCTGGATGCGCAAATGGGCGGGTGAGCATGTCTACCAATCCATGTGGGAACCCCTGGTGGTGGGAAAATTTGGTGAACACTCCCAGGATGTCAATATGGCCTGGATGTGGGCGCGCTTGAAAGCTCGCACCACACGGTTAGGAACCTTCGAAGGCGGCTTTCAAGCCTTCGCGGATCTTATGGCTCAGCGTTTAGTTGATTCAGGGGTTGAGATTCACCTTGAGACCGCGGTAACCCAGGTAAACCCTCAAGCAGATGACCGGCTGGAATTAGAGACTGATCATGGTTCGCAAACTTTCGACCAATGCCTGGTTACAGCTTCACCAGCTTTCATGGCACGGCTGGCACCCACACTGCCGGAAGATTATCTGAGCAGTTTGTTGAACTTGAAGAGTATGGGGGCAGTGGTACTGATTTTATCTTTGAATCAACCGCTCTCAGAGGAGGGATATTACTGGTACAACATTCCCAAATCAGCGGGTTTCCCATTTTTGGCTTTGGTCGAACACACAAATTATGTCTCGGAAAAGAACTTTGGGGGAGACCACATCCTCTATTGCGGAGATTACCTGGACCCGGATCATGAATATTTCGAGATGAGCAAGGAAGAACTGCTGCAGCGATTCCTACCCCCCTTATCCCGGATCAATTCAAAATTCACTCCAGATTGGGTAATAAAATCCTGGCTCTTCCGCACAAAATATGCTCAGCCCGTCCCCGAAGTAAATCATTCAGCTAACATCCCCGCTATCGAAACGCCGATCTCTGGGCTCTATTTCGCCAGTATGAGCCAGGTATATCCGTGGGACCGGGGGACAAATTTTGCGGTTGAAATAGGACGCAAGGCAGCTCGCCAGATGATTTCGCAGGCAACCTGAAATCTACTTAGCGTAAGAATACTATCGAAGACATTACGGGATTACTCATGGATTTGGCTTCCTTCAAACTCCTATTCAGTAAGGTTGGGCAAGATGCGCTGGCAGCCTGCCAACAGCTTCAACCTTGCGAGATTGATTACCTGCGTCATTTCCAAAATCTAGAGAAGCAGTTTCCCAGTGGAGTGGCGCAAGCTGCCCTGGAGACCGCGATACTGCGGATTGAAGCGCAGCGGAAATTTCCGAAATCGACCGAGATGTACTTCAGCCGTGAAGCACTTGAACAGGCTACCCCGCACCAGGTTTCGGCGTACCGGAGTGAACGGTACCGGGCTTTCGAAAGTCTGGTGGACCTGGGATGCTCAATCGGAAGCGATACGCTAAATTTAGGTCGAATTGCTCGCACGATCGGTGTTGACATCGATCCCCTGCGCCTGGCAATGGCGCAAGCCAATACCGGAGCCCTGGGATTATCTGATCAGATCGATTTTATCGTCGCCGACCTGAATACTCGCTTACCCTTGCATGAGTCTGAGCGATGCGGTATCTTTTTTGACCCTGGCAGGCGGGCTGGCGGCAGGCGTACTTATTCTGTAAGCGACTACAAGCCTCCACTGTCAATTATCACTGATTGGATGACCAGGTATCCCGCCCTCGGGGTAAAGATCTCTCCAGGAGTCAATAAATCGGAAATCGCCTCTTATGATGCAGAGCTTGAATTTGTATCTCTAGGTGGTGAGCTAAAGGAGGCACTTCTCTGGTTTGGTCCACTGAAGACTGTAAAACGGAGAGCAACGATCTTACCCGGCCCCCATTCATTATCCAGCGAGGATTGGCATGCCCCATTGCCTTTGAATGAGCCTCAGGAATATCTCTATGAACCTGATGCAGCAGTTCTGAGAGCTGGTTTGGTCGCCAAGCTCGGGGACCAGTTGGGGGCTTTTCAACTTGACCCCGATATTGCATACCTGACTGGAGATATGGAAATCCCCAACCCCTATTCCAGGGTTTGGGTAGTTGAAGATTGGTTTGCCTTCAGCGTCAAACGTTTACGGGAATATCTGCGGGCACGAAATGTCGGGGAAATCACCGTTAAGAAGCGCGGATCACCTCTCCAACCAGAGGAATTGATCCACATGCTGCGCCTGCAGGGTGAGAATCAGCGGGTGGTATTTCTGACACATTTAGATGGCAGCCCAATCACAATCGTTTGTTATCCGCCCCCAATTGCCAGGTAATTACCGGGTTTCAATCATATTCCGATGAGAATAAGGGTAGATGTCCCAGGGAGATAATATGCGACCAGCGTTCCTGGTCGCCCTCGGTAAGGATAGCGGCTTCGGCTGCGATCGTTCCGTCGGCTTTCAGAATGATTTGTTTAATTCCTTCCAACGTTGACCCGGTGCTGATCACATCATCCAGTACAACAACCTTTTTCCCCGCCAGCAGGTTATGGTCTTTCTCGTCCAGGTAAAGTGATTGAGGTTTCCCGGTAGTGATGGACAGCGTTTCGGCGTGAATAGTGTCTCCCATATAAGGGCGGTAAACCTTGCGCAATACAATGTAAGGTTTGCTGGCCTCCAGTGATAAGGCGTGAGCCAGGGGGATGGATTTTGCCTCTGCAGTGACCAGGACATCGTAATTCGTGCCATCCAAATTCTGTGCTATGGCTTTGGCACATGCCTGGACCAGCTCGGTATCGCCCAGGATATTCAAGACCGCAATGCGCAAACCAGGTTGAACTTCAAACAAAGGTAATTCCCTGTAAATACCAGCGATTTCCATTGGGTACGTTGTTCGGTCCGAAGACATGGTCATCATCTCCTGAGTTTCAAAATTATTCCTGCCGGGAAAGTTTTTGGGTGCACCTTAAAGATCAGGAATCGTCTCCACCAAGGCAACCTGGATGAGTCCGCTGTACTGGAAACATCACCAATTATAGCCCTATTTATAATTGAGATCCTTAAATGGATTTTAACTGCTTGAGAGAGGTTTGGTAATTTCGTCGCTGGAGCGAGTGGAGAGAATCGACCCCTACCGAATCACCTGACCAAATGTTTAATGAAGTGGTTGTGCAATCAACTGAACAATAATAGAAGCATTGCTCTGGGTGAGGGGTTTAGAAATACTGATACTCCACTCCAGATGAAATCCTTGCGTAAAAGGAGGCCTGGTCAAGCTCTTCTTTGATTTCACCCATGCGATTATTTATGTACTTTTCCAGCTGGCGGGCCTGTTCCAATTTGGGATACAGGCGGATACCCAGACGCACGATCAGCCTGGAGACCTTATGCTGGTAATGAATTGCACCACCCAGTTTTTCCCACTTGTAGTTCGGTGAGATTTGGAAATCGACGCAGACGCTGCAATTTGTGTGAAAATTAATTTCGGATTCTGCAGATATACCCACCAGCAATCCCATCCCACTGGTAGAAACATCGAGCAGCTCTGCCCGAAATCTATCTTTTTTATATCGCATGGTTGCATAAGTTGGTTTTTTTGTCTTGACCCTCTCGTGAAGGCGTTCTTTCCATTCTCCTTCAACGTAGGAGAAATCAGACAAAGAAAACATCCCGTTTCGATGAGACAGATCTCTGACCCGTGCCTTGACAGGCTTAGATAGGCAGTAACTGTGCAGGTGGACAACGCCCTCCAAACCGGCACAGGTGCAAGGATCTTGAGCCATAAAGACGGCGCGCTGCTGGTCGATCGCAACTGGTTTTATCTCTTGCCTGAGGACCATTCCCTGGTATGAGCTGGTTACTACCAGGGAGGAATTATGCTCATCCTGGCAATCGAACAGGGCTTGGATTTCATCTTGCGGTGAGGTTGGTTGTGGGATCATTTTACATCCCTCCTGCTAATCCCCCGGACTATAAAAGAATTGATTTGATTTGTTCGCTGCTTAGATAGGATCTAACGTAAGCTTGTTATGGTTCTCCACGAATATGGAGTGGGCAGGACTCAAGAAGTTGCAATAGTCATGCCATGTCTGCATGATTCTGACTTATCTAGGATATATAATATGAAGAACTCCTCGCTGATTTAGAAAAGGTGTTCATACAGCCAATTTTAACATGGCGCTTTCTTCAACATGATTACCCTCCTGGGAACGAAAAACGTTCCCGGTAAATGCATCCGAAAGAAAAAAAATGAGCAATCAACTAATTTTACCCAATACGGTGTAGCTGGTCTGCACTTGTTATCGGTGGTTATCCTAATCAAATGAAGCTTACGAAATTCGCAGCAATGTTTTTCGGCATACTAATTCTGGTTGGATGTGGGACTGATCCTGAAATCGATAACAGCTACCCTCTTCCTGAAGTGGGAGATTCCGGCAGCGGCCTGCTCCAGGAAACCGAAGCCTCCGGATCGGACTGGTACCGGGTTTAT
>JALHTN010000671.1 GCA_022865865.1 Anaerolineales bacterium | reverse complement strand
TTTCTCGGATTCCATATGTATCTCGTCATCCGGCTCGGCATCAGCGCAGTTCCGAAGAGGGAGGAGTGAACCATGAATGAAAAAGAGCGCCAGGAATACCTGGAGCAGTATAAAAAAGAAAAAGAAAAGGGAGTCCCCTTCTTCCCGGATATCATCTTTAAAGACGCGGTTGTCTCCCTGCTGATTTTCATCGCCCTGGTAGCCCTGGCTTATTTCGTTGGCGCGCCATTAGAGCCGCGCGCCAATCCGGCCGACACCAACTATACCCCCCGTCCGGAATGGTATTTTCTATTCTTATTCCAGCTGTTGAAGTATTTCCCTGGCTCCCTCGAGGTGATCGGGGTCTTCATCATCCCCTCGGCTGCGGTGATCCTGCTGATCGCCTTGCCGCTGATTGACCGTTCCCCCAAGCGGTATTATCTGCACAGACCAGTGATCCTTGGGGTAACGATTCTGAGTGCGATCGGCATTCTTTTTCTCACCATCCAGTCGAATCGCGAGATACCGCCTCCCCTGGAAGCCGTCGGTGGTGACCTGACTGCGGTCCTTTACACCGAGAATTGTGCTCCTTGCCATGGACCCTCGATTACCGTACCAGCTGGCGTTAATTTACATGAAGTGATTGCCCAGGGCCAGCACGAAGGCATGCCTGCCTGGAGCGGTGACCTTACCTCCGACCAGATCGATGCCCTGGCCGGATTTATCGTCTCCCCAGCCGGGAGCCAGCTCTTCACCGATAACTGCAGCGAATGTCACCAGGTTGCAGAGCTGGTGGCCAGCGACCCGCTTGTCTTGAAAAATGCCATCCAGCTCGGATTGGAATTTGTCCCTCATGCGGACCTGGAAATACCTGATTGGAACGCATCAATCAGCCAGGAAGACCAGACCAAGCTGCTCAATTTCCTGGTGGCACCGGATGGCCAGCGCTTGTTTGCCACCAATTGTGCGCCCTGCCATGGTCAATCCGTGGCCTTCGCCGGGGGTGAGGAGCAGTTGTTAGAGACCATCAGCCAGGGGGGGTTGCACCTGGAAATGCCGCCCTGGCGGGATATGCTGAGTGAGAACGAGCTGGACTTGCTTGCCAGGTATGTAACAGACCCGGCGAGTGTCCCCGAGGGCGCGGAAACCTTTCAAGCCAACTGTGCCAGCTGCCATGGTGACCGCATCCCCTCCTCAGAAAATGTTGAGGCAGCCCGCCAGATCATCGCTGAAGGCGGCGGTCACGAAACCATGCCCGTCTGGGGTGAGGTGCTCACTCCTGAGCAATTAAACGCATTAGTAACCTTCACCATTGCTGCCGCCGAAGGCACCTCGGTTGAGGTCGGTCAGCAGCTTTTCAGTCAGAACTGCGCCCTCTGCCATGGTGAATTTGGGGAAGGCGGCCCAAATCCATCCCGCGCGGGAGATATCATCTTTCCGATCAGCACCGCTGAATATTTGAAAACCAGGGATGACTTTACCCTGCGCTCGATCGTCGCCCAGGGGCAACCAAACTATGGCATGTCTCCTTTCAGCAGCACCTTCGGCGGTCCCCTCGATGATGAGCAGGTCGACACGATCGTGGCGTTTATGCGAGCTTGGGAGGAAAACCCGCCAGTGGAGCTGCCTCCGGAGGTCGAGATCAACGTGGAGACGGTCTCGCTCGATACCCAGGAGATTTATGACCAGCTCTGCGCACAGTGTCATGGTGAGGATGGAGAAGGTGGCCTCGGACCCTCCTTCCAGGATCGCCAATTCCAGGCTGCCAGGACTGATACCCAGTTATTTGATACGATCAATTTAGGTCATGATGCCACTGCCATGATCGGCTGGGGTGACGTTTTGAGTGCTGATCAAATCCAGCAGCTGGTGGTTCTGATCCGCCAGTTCAATTCGGTATCAGAGCAACCAACTTCTGCTGCGGTCTCATTTTCTGCGGATGTCATGCCGATTTTTGAAGCTGACTGCACCATTTGCCACGGCAGTTTCGGGGGTTGGGATGCCAGCAGCTATGATTCTGTGATGGAAACTGGCAATAATGCGCCGGTTGTAATCCCCGGTGATGCGGAGAACAGCTTGCTCGCTCAAAAAATGGAAGGCACTCAAACCATTGGGAATATCATGCCTCCAGCAGGATTATTGCCTGAAGATGAGATTCAAATTATTCTGGATTGGATCGAGGAAGGCGCGCTTGATAATTAGCTTACAATAAAATCCATTGCGGATAGAGAGATAGAGATGTCGAATTACTGGTGATGAACAATATTTAAGCGATTTAACTTGCGAGTAGCTGTGGAATCAAAACAAGGTTCTCGATTCTGGCCAATCAAGGCAAATCTGCGCGCCAAGGTCACGCTTGGTGTGGTTGTGCCTTTGACTTTGATCCTTGGGATCTTTACCATCATCGAGGCTTCTCGCC
>JALHTN010000670.1 GCA_022865865.1 Anaerolineales bacterium | reverse complement strand
AAGCGCATCGTAAATAGGAGAACAGTTCGTACCTCGGTGGATAACCCTGGATCAGTCATGCCGCTGTCCGTAAAGCCAGTTGAACGATAGAAAGCCAGGGCGTCGTGGTTATCGTCGAATATCCCAACTCTGAGTCGTGTGGCACCATTGGACTCCGACCAAGCCCGCGCATATTCGATCAGTGCCCGGCCGACTCCTTGTTTTCGGTAGGCAGGATCCACCCAGACTGCATACATCTCAACTTCATTCCCATCGCTCACACAGGCAGATATGCCGCATGGAAGGTCGTTTCTAAAAGCAAAGTAGGTGATGCTGTTGGGAGTATCGGCGTATCGGCGGGTGATTTGCATCCAATCATCATCGCTGCGTTTTAATGCGCTATCCAGTGTGCTGCTGTAAGCGAAAGGGGCGTTCGCAAGCGCAGCACAGCGAACAGATTTGTGTAACTGCCATTGATCCGGCAGTATCGGCTTGATCTCAATCATAACCTGGTCAAATTCTCCACAATTGAATTGGGGTGATTAATCTCTCGCGTATTACTTTTTCTAAATAGGATAAGGTCGCCTCTGAATTGTTTTACGGTGCCTAATTTGGAGTGATCATTTTCATTCAAAAAATAATCTGACTGGTCGATGCCAAGATGGGGCTTTCTTGCGGGTATTCCGCATCCATGTTCCGGTCAACAATGTCATCCAATACCATTCCGCAGCTCGCCAACCATACTGGCATCCCCGCAGTCGAGGCTGGCGTGCAGTAGCAACATTTGGTTTGCTTCAACCCCTAAAATTTTTGGATTATCTTGAACACTTGGGATATTATGTTTCTCTTCCTGGGATAACAGAAACGGTTTCCTGCAGTTCAGGGGCGCTCTCATCCAAATTCTCGATCTGCTGGGCGTACCATTTAATACCGGGTAAGGCACTCACACCATGGGCAAAAATGCTGAGCAGCACCGTCGCAGCCACGGCGACCACAATAGTATTTTCGTAGGTCAGATGCACCTCGCTTTCCAGGAAAATCAGACCTAATACGATAGATGCCAGCCCGCGCGGTCCGAACCAGCCCATGAAGAGAACCGTGGCCGGTTTCAGGCGTGTCCTGAGCATAGCCACAGCTACGGGCAGCATTCGAACGACGGTCAGGCTGAGCACGGCGAAAATGACGGTGGTGCTGTCAAACCGCGGAATGAACTCAACCACGATCATGCCGAAGATAAAGAAGACAAAATAATTTAAGAGCTGGCCCCAGGCCTCGCTGAACTCGCTGGCATGGAAGTGGGCATCTTCGAATCCACGCTTGACCAGCAAACCTCCAACGAAAGCGGCGATGAACCCATTGCCTCCAATCAGACCAGCTCCGCCATAGCACATTAAAGCCAGTGCGAGCAGACCTAATTGCTGCAATGATTCCTCGATCCACCCGCGCCTGCCTGCTTCACCTATCAGCCAGCCACCGATCCATCCAATTGCAATCCCTATGAGCAGGCCAAATAAGATTTGTCCTACAGTGAAGAGCAGCCAATTCCCGGAAACGATTGGATCGGTGGCAGCAGCTAATCCAACAAAAAGGACGAAGAAGGGCATGGAAAGGCCATCGTTGAGCCCAGCTTCTACGTTGAGTGTTTGCCGGATGTGGTCAGGCACCAGCTTACTCTTAACAATCACCTGTCCTAAGCTTGCATCGGTGGGAGCCAGTATGACAGCCAGCAAAGCTGCCTCCCAGATGGATATGCCATCAAACAACAACCCAGCAATGATCGTGCCTGCCAGGATGGTCAAGGGCATTCCAATCCCCAGTAATCGTTCCGGAAGGATTGTCTCCTTGAGAAGTTTTCTCAGATCGATGCGTATAGCATCTGTAAAAAGCAGCAGGGCAAGGGTTAATTCGGCGATCAGCAGGATTGTCTCACTGTGGATTTCCAGCTCGGCCACCCTAGGTATGGCGAGATATATGACCATCCCGGTCACCGTAAAGATGATCGGGGCTGTTAAAATGGTCTTTTCGATTCGCTTTGAAACCAGGGTGAAGAAAAAAATCAGGATGATAAAAAATGTAATTATGACCATAACTCTCTAGCCTGAAAACACTATCTAAGATTCACCGGGATTTTATACGTTTACTCAAAGATATCGCGCATTATATCATCTCTAGCAGGCAAGTTCGCCAGCCCAACCCACTGCTCTATAAGGAGTTTAAGAATAAAAATTTTGTGGAAATGTTTGAACAGGCAGCGGCTCGGAAAATATGATTAATATTGCCCGGCGTTGGTGGAGTTTGATAAACAGACAGCTGATGAACTTATACGTCTAAATAAAGCCATTAGGGTGATCAGTCCCGAAGGACACGATTGGGAAAATTTATCACTTCAGGATTGATTTTAAGAATGGTAATTGCACCATCGAGGATCGTCGAATAACACTGGCGTTGCTCACTGAAAGTTGATCTTTACATTGATGCTCAAACTATATGCCAAATGGATAATTATCTTCCCAGCGATGCATGTCATTTTGAAATTTTGTGCGACATAGAATCAAGTATGGATCTCAGCCCAAATTTCTTATCTGTTGAGATAAGTTGTCTTGATCCACTGGCAGCCGGTTAAGTCTCACTCCGCAAGCGTTATAGATAGCATTGATAATCGCAGGTGGGGTTGGCATGGTGGAGATCTCCCCGACGCCTTT
>JALHTN010000097.1 GCA_022865865.1 Anaerolineales bacterium | reverse complement strand
ATTGGCTCAAAAGTTGGACCCGGTGGAAATTTATACGCGGATTGCTGCAGCACTTGAAATATCTCAAGAATATTTTTGGGGAAGAATTGATCCACTTGTGGTGGCACACTTCAGATTGGAACATACTTGATAATATAAATACCAATTCTCTGGTATCAATTGATTTCTGGACACCCATAAAGGGTGGTTAGATTAATTTTTTCCAGTAATAAGATCTATCTGCCTTCACCAATCTTCTTGATCTAGATATTATCTAGTGAATAATGAAGTAATTGTAAACTGCATTTTAGGAACCAAGGTCAAGATTGATATTGAAAAACGCCCCCGAATACCTCAATATTGTACCCGACGGGGAGAAATCTGCTCTTTGAAATCGTGTCCGTATCTCGAAGAAGGCTATGCGCAAGAGGCGACCAGACATTGTATATGAACAATTCATCAACTGAACCAGATCGGCGAATCTCAAGATTAGCGATAAGTGGAGCATTGCTGCTCCCCTTTGGTTTATTGTTACTCCTATCTACCATTCCATCCAGCAATGATCCAGCTAATTATTCACCATCCAGATGGCCAGCTGCGCTTCGTTTTCTACTTCTCGCCCTTGGCAGCATTGCTCCCATCGCTTCAACAATATTGGGCTATCTGAGTATTGCTCAAATTCGGAAATCAAATGGTTTAATCTATGGTATGCGGCTTGCGGTATTCCTCAGCCTCTTCTATCCCATTATCTTACTGAGTCTTATTCTTTTCATCCTGGGGTGGACTTTGTTAGGTAATGTCATCAGTTCAAGCCTGATCCCCCTGGCATGGCTGGTGATCGTCCTGGTGATTGATTACTGGATCGTTCGCGTTACCTGGAATAAAGCGATTTCTTAATTACAATTCAGGCTTTCACCCCTGTCATTTCAGCACTTACCTGCCATAATCGCTTGGCAATTTCTTCATCCTGTGAATACTGAGAAGACGGTATAGATTGCTTTTGATAAAAGTATTCCCCACTCACACGCTCAACCTCAGGCGAGGAGGCCAGGTATACACTGGTTTCAGCACCATCCTGTGGACTAATAGCCCATAAGCGCGTCAAGGGCAAAAACAGCCTCACTATCCAACCATTATTTGCACCCATATTGGTTCCAACAAATCCTGGATGGAGAGAGTTCACAGTTACCCCGCTGCCTGCCAAGCGGCGATCCAACTCATATGTAAACAAAATATTACCTAATTTTGACTTGCCATACGCCCGCATGAACTGGTAGCTATGCTGGCATTGGATATCATCGAAATCAATCACCTGGCCCTCATGGGAATTAGAAGAAACGTTGATAATCCTGGCTGGTGCATTTCGTTCGAGCATATCTAAAAGCAGGTTGGTCAACAAAAAAGGAGCCAGGTGATTCCCAGCAAACGTCATTTCAATCCCGTCAGAGCTCTCCGTCCTGCGCATGTAGATCGCCCCAGCATTGTTGATCAACACATCCAGGCGGTCATAGTGCAGCTTGAATTCGGATACCAGTGAGCGAACTTCAGTCTGGGAGGATAGATCAGCCACCAATCCCTCAACTTTTTGACTGCCTGCTTCTGAGCGAATCTTTTCGATCGCCTGCTCGGCTTTTGTCTGATTTCGGGCGGTTATTACTACAGTGCTGCCCATTTTAGCTAATTCCCGTGCAGTTACCTGCCCGATTCCCGACGTGGCTCCAGTGATTAGACACACTTTGTCAGACATGATCCCGGTAGATTTAATCACCAGTACCTCCCTTGTGTGAATTCCAGGATCTTACCATAGCAATCCCAATTGATTTTTACTCCCTGCGGAGATTCTTCCCCTCGGTCCCATCTCCTCCAGTACCAGGATCAGGTTTTGTCCGACCAAGGACAGAACTACCTACAGAAAGACGATATTATTCCTGTTCAACCACCAAAGAATGTCCCGCATACGAAACTTGTCCCCGCTCAAAATTAACTATCTATTAAGTCATAATTACTGGTGTTTCAACAATATACTTATAGCACTCCATTCCGAAATACTGGGTTTGCTCCAGGAATTTGAGACCAATATTCTCGAGTACACTTTGGGAGGCGAAATTCTCTGGATGTACAATGCCGATGATCAAAGGAATATTTAAGACCTTGAATCCGTAATCCAGGCCTGCCCGGGCACCTTCTGTCGCCAATCCCCTTCCCCAATAAGGTTTCGCCAATAAATAGCCAATCTCGATCTCATCGGTTTCCGGTAAATACTGTAATCCGCTCCAACCGATAATCTCGTTGTTCCCGATGGGTTCAACCGCCCACCATCCGTATTCATGTTCTTCCCAGTGGCTGATTTGCTGCAAAACTAATTTCTCGACGCGTTCCAGATCTTGTGGATCTGGACTGGGAAAATACTGCAGCACACCCTCAACCCTGAGAATATTATGCAGAGCAATTGAATCATCGAGCACAAATGGTCGTAATCTTAATCGTTGGGTTTCGATGATCGGGATGCTCATCGGGCGAGTATACCACCCATATTCAGCAGGATTGACATTCAGCTGATGATTGGCAGTTACTACTGGCCATGCCATTACGGCGTCGAATAGTGGCGGGAAATCCAAGCCATCTGAAATCCTTGAGTCTGATTATCCGGAACATCAAATCTGCAATCCCATTGACCTCTGGTAGTTGTCGATTAGATCTTGAGTCTTGGATTAATTTTTGCCAATTGTAGAACTTGATTCGTGAAACACTTTGTTCGTTCAAGATAACCTTGACTGCCTCATTTTGCGGGTACATATTTCACCTGCCTAAGAATATTTCCTGAAAATTATCCATTATCTGAGTCAATTGGCTTTCGGGCTGTGATCGAAGCGGAAAATATATTACTTTGTGGAATGCCTTCCAGCAATTCTCCATCACCGGTCTTCGCAACCAGGCTGACTTCTTCAAAACCTGCTGCCTCAAGTCCAGCGACATAGGCCTCCATATCAAGCGCACCCGCCACGCAGGCACCCCAGGCTTGCATATCTTTGCGCACCGCGGCCGGGATTTCTCCCTGGGTAACGATATCGGACACGGATACCCGCCCACCGGGTTTAAGCGTGCGCAGCATCTCTACGAACACCTGTGGCTTGTCGGGTGAGAGATTGATCACGCAGTTTGAAATGATCACATCCACGCTGTCATCACCAACCGGCATTTGCTCTAAATAACCTTCTCGAAATTCCACATTATTAATACCCATGTTCTTGGCAGCAATTTGGGCGCGGTCCAGCATCTCTGGGGTCATATCGATACCGATCACAAATCCGTCATCACCCACCTGTTTACTCGCCAGGAAGCAATCCAATCCGCCACCTGAACCGAGGTCCAGCACGGCCTCACCCGGTTGAAGCTGAGCCAGGGTGATCGGATCTCCACACCCTAAACTAAAACCAGCCACATCACCAGGCATATTTGCAAGCATGTCAGCTGCATAGAGCTGGTTATCAGAGGCCTCACCACAGCAGGAATTTGAATTTCGGGCTCGTTCAGCATAGAATTCCTGAACATAATGATGGACAGAACCTGTTTTTGGTATCACTGAATCAACAGCTGAGCTGCCACAACAGGATTGCGAGTCGGAGTTTAATACTTTCAAGACAACCTTGTCTTCATTTTGAATAGATTCTTTTGTGGTCATTTTTGTCTCCATAAGTCATTAAAATCGATGCCTGTGTTTGAGTTACCGCAACAGGTCAAACGTTGATACCAGCGGTAGTTATCAAGATCATATCGATGATTGTCTATGCTTTCTAACAAAAAAACTCATCCTGGTTGAGATAGACTCATACATCTGCAGTCCCCGAATCAGAAATAAGATCTGCAGCCTCTGATTGTGGAGCAAACACCTCGATCAGATTGCCACAGCACACAGCTACCCGACCCTGGTTGAGGGTGTAAAAAGTATGTTTGCCTTCATAGCGTAAACGAACCAGACCTGCATCCCGTAAGATTGCGAGGTGGTGCGACACAGTCGGCTGCCTGACACCGACCGCTTCCACAATATCACTTACACTCAACTCTCGACAGCAGATCAGGGTCATGATCTCCTGCCGGGTGGGATCAGCGAGGGCCTTGGCAAACTCAACTGAACTGGTGGCTCTTGATTCAGATTTCATATCGATACCTTTCGATGTTATTCTAATCGATAATCATCGATGTGTCAAGCATTCTCTCACCCAGGGCGATTTCGACTGCCATTACAGCGTGTATATAAGTCGTATCAAAGATTGGGACACTGACTACCTGCGGATTAACCAGCAGCGGGATCTCGGTGCAGCCCAATACAATTCCCTCCGCTCCCATGTCAACCAGGCTGTTGATTACCCGCTGGTACTGCTCCTGGCTTTCTGGCTCAATCAATCCTAAAACCAGCTCTTCGAAAATCACATCATTCACCAGCTTCCGGTCAGGTTCATCTGGGACAAGCACCTGGATATCAAATTTCTCTTCCAGTCGTCCTTTATAAAAATCCTGCTCCATGGTGTAAATAGTTCCCAGCAATCCAATTTTATCCAAGCTAGATTCTTTGATCTTAAACCCAGTTGCGTCCGCGATATGTAAAATTGGAATCTCGAGCGCCGCCTGAACCGACGCGTATACCTTATGCATGGTGTTTGTGGCGATCAGTAAAAAATCTGCTCCGGCTGCCTGGACCTGCAAGGCACCGGCGATCATTTCCTCGGCAGCATCTTCCCAGCGATCTTGGCTCTGCAGTTCTTCAATTGGTGCGAAATCGACCGAAACCATGACAGATTTGGCAGAATGCAATCCACCCAATTTACCCCGCGTTACCTGGTTGATGATGCGGTAGTACTCAATTGAAGACTCCCAAGACATGCCTCCCAACAATCCGATTGTTTTCATCCTACTCACCTCCATCAATCAAATTACTCGAACCAAAATCTAATTCAAATTCTAGTCTACATTTACAGACTCATTCACACCAATAGATTATTTTCTTGAATTCATGATCCTCTTGTTAAGCGCTCTGCCTGATATGCCATGTGTAAATAATAAACAACTGGCCAATTTTTTTGTCAATAATCTCTTCATCCTGTAAAATATAACCAGCCTGATTGTCGTTATATCTTGAGGAGAAATACCTTTGTCAAACCAAAAACCAAACCCATCCATTCCTTACAATACGCAGTATTTCCCTCTCCACCTGGCTTTTCTGACTGTCGGAGAGAACATGATGCCCATCGCCCACTGGATGGTCGTCTCCAAAGATCCATTTCGGTTCTTAATCGCCATGCAGTTGGGCAACCACTCCTTGACCTTGCTCCGCAAACACCAGGAAGCTGCCATTCATTTCATGCCCTGGAGTGACCGTGAACGAGTTGTCAGGGCAGGCTACATGGGCGGTGATTTTACCAACAAAGCCGAGAGACTCGGGTACCAGTTAATAGAGGCGGAGGTATTGCAGAACACTAAACTTATCGAGGGGGCAGATGCGGTGTTTGAAACCGTGGTTTTCAAAGAGCTGCCGGGCATATCCCACGAGTTTGCCCCCTTTGTCCTCGACGTGGTAGCTTTTCATGGGCAGGTAGAATCCGCAGACCGGCAGCCGATCTTATTCCTCAAGGAATATCATTTCACCACAACTGAGGAACAATGGCGGTTCCGACGCTGAATTTCATACCATAAGAAAATTACAATAATCACATCACATCCTAACAATTTCCAAATAATCTTTTGCTATCCTTGAGATGGATCAAAGAGCGAATTTGGTCAACAAACTTAGGTAATGTGAAAGGAGTAAGCTTATGGAAAGCAAAAAAATTTGGTTCGTTATCCCCGCAGTCAGTGCACTGGTTTTAGCACTCGCGATTGGAGTGATGGCATTCTCCTCAAGCAGCGCTGCCAGCAGCCATCAGGCTGTCCTCTTACAGGAAGATGATACTGAAGAACCGCTGCCGTGGAAACATGGCTTTGGTGGTATGCGAGGATTTGGTCGGGGAGGCATGTTTGGCTTCGGTACTTCCTTTGACTACGATGCCTACATGGCAGACGCACTTGGCGTGACGTTAACCGAACTTAAGGATGCTCGCCAGGTAGCTCAACAAGCTGCGCTCGATCAGGCGGTCGCTGAAGGTGTGCTCACTGGAGAACAAGCTGAGCTAATGATTGCCCGTCAGGCCTTGATGCAGTATATCGATCATCAAGAGCTGCTCAGCCAGGCCTTAGGTATTGATCTATCGGACCTTGAAGTAGCACGTGAATCAGGCGAATCTCTGAAGTATTTGTTCGGAGACCTGGAACCAGCTGAAGTAAAAGATGCTCTTCAGTCCGCTTATGAAGATGCTGTGGACCAGGCCGTCGCCGACGGTGTCATCACTGGCACCCAGGCTGATCAATTACAGGAAAACGGCTTTAGAGGCCGTGGATTCGAAATGCCTGGAGGCGGTTTTCACAGGCATGGTGGTTTCCCCTTCCAAAAACCTGCACCACCAGGACAATGATCTGTAATTCTTAGGAGCAACTCAATTGAACACGAATGCCAGGAGCTCGGTAACTCGAGCTCCTGGCAATTTTTATATTATCAGAATATATGAATGGCTTTCATGGTTGGATGGCACCCTGAGCAGAGGGTCTCGCATTTTATAACCGAGAACCTTCACTTCGATCCGATCTTTTTTGAGCGGAGCCGAAGAATAACCTAATTTCTCTGCTTTGTCACGGCTTCCTATTTTGTGAACTCATCCGCCAAGCTCATAAGAATCCTGCAGCCATGCGGTAAAGTGAGCATCGAAATCATCCATTGTGCGCAGCACCATGGTATGGGCAACTTTATCATCACTGAAAACTTCAATGCGCACCATGCGGGGATCATCTACCCTTTGAGGCAGCAGCATCTGCACACGCATATCTTCCTGAGAGAATTGGAGCGAAGCAAAAATAATGCGACGCTGGAAATCCACCCGAGTTTGGGTCGGCAGTATGGTCACCGGTCCGAGACCTTGCAGCAAATTGACAAAGCGATCGTACAAGGGCGCTACCTGTGGGGAGATATTATCTAAAGCTGATACCACAGCTGCCCCAGGCACCGGTTGAACTCCTTGGATCTCTTGCGATGTTTCTGCATACGAAGGAGTTACCTCAGATTCAGGTGCCACAGTTTGGCTGGCCGGTTCTTTTTTGCGTCCAGTAAATAAGGAAACGATCAATGCGATGCCCAGGATGATCACCACTAATACCAGGAGCCAGAAAAGAAGAGTGATCAGGGTTTCTGAAGAACTGCTATCACCACCCTGCGGAGGTACTTCTCCCCCGACAGGTGCCGTCGGCTCAATTTCCGGAGGTGCAGTTGACTCAACAGGTGGCTGTGTTGGCTCGACCGGCGGTTGTGTCGGTTCGAACGGTGGTGATGTGGGTTCATCTGGTTCCTGAGTGGGTAAACCGGGTGTCACTTCTCCCGGGAGACCCGGAATCGCGCATGCAAACCCAACGAATGCGACCAGAAAGATAATAAGTAATGAAGTTCGGTATAGTTTTCTTTTATTCAAGTTGAATCTCCTTCTAAAGTTCGGTTATCTCCTACCCTTTTCCCAATTCGTTGATTTTACCACTTACAAGCCAGCCTACCTAGCATCCTCAATTTCACTCCAAAAGAACACTTATTAGCAGTGATGTCCTGGCTCACATCACTGAACAGGTATTCGTTCCTTCCCCTTTTGGGATGATCTCGCAGGATGAATCTACTTTTCCAGGGGTAATTTACGGGGGATTCTATACTCGAACCCTTGAAATAAACAGAACGTTTGTGCTATATTTTGACTACATTGCGAGGAATAGATAATTTCAAGTTTTTCTGGAAATATGGAGGTGTATAAATGTCAGCCGAAAGTCTTTCATTGATCGCAGGCACATTATTGTCCTTAGTTTGACCTGCCCCCCAAAAACTGATCCAAGTAGAATGAGAGGATTAGT
>JALHTN010000669.1 GCA_022865865.1 Anaerolineales bacterium | reverse complement strand
CAGCTGGGCCGGGATCATCGGGTGATAAGACAGAAATTTCATAGTGTTTCTTATTTACCACCAGCCCTTCAGATTTGAGCCGTTGGTATCTTTCACCAGAGGCTGCGAATGAGATATAAGCGGGATCCATTTCATAGAATCTGCTTGCATAGGCAGCGCCCATACCACCAGCGCCGAGGATGACGATCGAGAATTCACTGGTCAATGCATGCTCCTTTTCTCACTAGTGATCGATCTGAAAATAAAGCAGAGATTCAGGCTTGTGAATCATAATATGCGCTCAATCTAAGTATAGTTGATTACCTGCACTGAAGAAGAAACAAAACTATTGCAGTAGAGGATTATTTTGGTCGAGAAATGGTTTTCATTACGAGGGTGAGAAACAGCGGGGAATTGATGGAGATGCAATAATCCTACCCGGTATAATTGATTTTGGAAAAGTGGGTAGATTGAGTTCAGGTGAGGTTCATGGAGGAGAATTGAATGACTGAATATGTAATTGAAACCGAAGCGCTTTCGGTCTACTACGGTCGCCACCGGGGGATTTTGAATGTGCACCTGCAGATCGAGAAGGGAGAAGTTTTCGGTTTTCTAGGACCTAACGGATCAGGAAAAACAACCACACAGCGCGTTCTGATGGATGTTATCCGCCCCACTGCAGGAAAAGCGTACATGTTTGGGAAAGATTGCCAAAAGGAAGGTGTCACCGCGCGGGACCGGGTAGGATATCTTCCTGGCGAGCTGAGCCTCTATGAAAATATGAAAGCCAGCCAGTTTTTCAAGATGTACTTTTCATTGCAGAAAAGCAATACGGATCCCAATTACTGGCAATCGCTGGCTGACCGGATTGGGCTGGATACCAGCCGCAAAATCCGCGAGCTGTCGCGCGGCAACAGGCAGAAGGTCGGCGTGGTGGCCGCATTTATGAACAAGCCTGAATTGCTCATTTTGGATGAGCCAACCAGCGGTTTAGACCCGCTCGTACAGCAGACAGTGATGGAAATTGTTCGTGAAGCCAATCAAAACGACGCGACTATCTTCTTCTCCTCGCACATATTATCCGAGGTGCAGACTTCCTGCGACAGGGTGGGCATCATCCGCGAGGGGCAGCTGGTGGCTACTGAGCGGGTGGAGGAGATGATCAGGCAGCAGTTCAAAAGGCTGCGGATTAGTTTTGACACTCCACCTCCAGAGGATGCATTTGCTCTGGAAGGGGTTTCAGAGCTGGTTCGAGATGAGCTAGGAATCCAACTTGAGATTCGTGAAAATCTCAGCCGGGTAATGGAAATTGCGGTGCCCTTTGGAATCAAGGATATTGATACCATCCCGGTTACTTTGGAAGAAATATTCCTGGCTTACTACGGCAAGGGGAATGGAGGTAACCATGTTTAGGTTATTATTGCAAGAGCTGCGCTTCCGGCGCAATGCCATCATTGGGTGGGCGATAGGAATCTCTGCCCTGCCTGCCATGTATATCGGTATATATCCCCAGGTCGCGAAAGATCTGGAGGGGCTGCAGAGCATTATGGACCTGGAAATCT
>JALHTN010000668.1 GCA_022865865.1 Anaerolineales bacterium | reverse complement strand
GTAAAACTCTTTTCACCTCTCCCCTCGATCTTCAGATCATTTCTATGTCTGGATATCCAATAAGGAGCTTGTTAGAAGATAACCAGAATAGTACCACCATCTTAAAAATCTTGATCTTGATGCTTATTCAACAAAGTTGAAGAACTTGTCAGGAAGCATCGTTTGGGGCTCCTCCTACGTAGAAGGAGCGAGAAATAAATTCCTAAATCACTGCCCATCAAACCAGCATATATCAATAAGAGGATTATGTATCTCTCCAATGTCATATTGGTAGAAACAAATTTTCAAGGTGAAGTGGACCCAAAAACTTAGACAAAAAAACAGCATTGCTTAGGGGGTGTCCAACTCCGGAACCGATGACAGCCAGGCTGCCTCAAATTCGACCGGTGTCAGATACCCCAACGATGAATGGATGCGCTTGGTCATGTACACATCCTCAATAAAACGGCCAATCTGGCTAACCGCATCTGCAAAGTCGCAATAGTCCGATAAGTCCACCTCCTCTTCTTTAATGGTCCGCATGAAGCGTTCTGCATAACCATTTTCTTCGGGTTTGCCGATCGCCGCCATGCTGATCTCGATCTGGTATTCACGCAACAAATCAATATAAGCATGGGCAGCATAATGCACGCCCTGATCGCTATGATGGATCTGAGGTACGTGATCGACTAAAGCCATGCGTAGAGCATTCAGGCTCAATTCCTGATCGAGCGATTGACTCATATGCCAACCTCGTACTGCTCGGGTGAACACATCCATCACGATCGCCAGATACACAAAGCCCTGCCTCAGGCGAATGTAGGTGATATCGCATACCCAAACCTGGTCTGGAGAGATGACTTCCAGGTTCTTGACCAGGTTGGCATAGCGTGGATAAGGATGGTCGCTGTCGGTGGTGCGGCGTTTCTTCCACCTCACGGGTCGCAGCAGGCCCTTCTGGCGCATGACCCGCTGAACACGCTTGCGGTTGACCCGATAATTGTGAGGTGTTCGTCGCAGCTGGCTCCGCACTCGGCGGGTTCCATATTTCGGGAACTTGCCTGCCACAGCTTTGACATCGGCCATAAATTGGCTCTCATCCGTTCTCTGACTGCGATAGTAGTAGCTACTGCGAGGCAAATCTACTAACTCGCAAGCCAATCCGACGGGGTAGCCGTACCAGTCAACCAGACCGTTCACCATCGCTCGTTTTCCCGCGATGGGAAGTTGGAGGGATCGAATACTTTTTTTGCCATATCTAACTGTAATGCCAATCGTCCTACCAATCGCTCCAACTCAGCAATCCGCTCATCCTTCGGATCACTGATTGGAACTGGTTGCTCAAACACCTGCGGCGCTCGCTCTAGAAATTCCTGTCTCCAGCGGGAGAGTACACTGTCTTTGATTTGGTACTCTCGACTGGCTTCGCCCAATCCTTTTTCGCCTGTGAGCAGTTCCATTACTACGCACTTTGAATTCGGGACTGAATTTCCGTCGTTTCGTCATCATGGACCTCTCTCCTGGTTCTTATTTTACCCCTTAGGGTGATGTCCAGTTTTTGGGGTCCATTACAGTCCAGACATTGAGTTGATGTAAATCTAGGGGGGAATGGTGAAAAGAGTTTTACGGGGGTATAACCAACCCAACAAACCAATTGTGTAGGTAAGATTGAAAAATCTCAAAGACAGGGTAGCAGATCGCAATTCCTTCTTCATGCCTG
>JALHTN010000096.1 GCA_022865865.1 Anaerolineales bacterium | reverse complement strand
CTGGTGCACTCGGTCAGCAACAACCAGCACGGCGAATCTTATATCTGCAACTGCTGCACCTGCTCTTGTGGTATTCTGCGCGGCATCAGCGAGCTGGGCATCGCCAACGCGGTCGCCAAATCCGCATTTGTTAATACAGTAGAAGATGACCTGTGTATTGCCTGTGAGGACTGCCTGGAGTACTGCCAGTTTGACGCCTTGAGCATGGATTTTACTGCCCAGGTCAGCCAGCTGCGCTGCGTGGGCTGTGGAGTTTGCGTCCAAGCCTGCCCAGAAAACGCCTTGATCTTGGTGCGCCGTCCTGAACAGGAGGTCGTGCCGGTTCCGGGATCGAAATCCGAGTGGATGCAGCAGCGCGCTGCTGCTCGCCACCTGGATCTCACAGAAGTGCTGTAGCGTCAGCCACGAGTATGGCAGACGGGCTGCATGGAAGATAAAAAGCTCCAAGAGATTCCAATAAACTGCACTCGCATGAAACCGGGGCAGGTTGAACGCATCTCCGAGTTAGATCGATCGGAGCATGTCACCCGCGCCTATGAGATTGAGTCTGGCGTGCTTACGCAAGTGGAAGTTGACTGGCAAGTGCCGGGTTGGTTTTTGGATGGTGATGGTGACCACTCCCTTGCTGAACAGCTGGCTTTCTGCCGCTCGCATCTGGATCAAGGTGGTGTCATGCTGGGAGCATTCAAGGACGATCTTCTTGTGGGGGTTGCTGTCGTTCGACCTCGGCTGCGGGAAGATATGGCCCAATTGGCATTCCTGCATGTCAGCCGCAAGTTTCGCAGGCGTGGAATCGCCAGAAGACTGCTGGAAGGTGCTTGCGAAATCGCTCATTCAGCCGGAGTCCACCGCATGTACGTCTCAGCGGTCCCTTCAGGTTCAGCGCTTGGCTTCTATCTTGCCCAGGGATATAGATTGGCTGAATCGGTTGATCCCGAATTGTATGCTCTCGAACCAGAAGATATTCACCTTATCCTTGATCTCTGATTGATCCCATTTTTCACACGTTTTGGGATTCCTGTGCCTGACAATTCGCTGGAGCGGGCTGGAGATGCCCTGTGCTATACCTGCTAAGCTGTATGAAGGAAATACCGGGCTTTCTGATGATGGGCTGTTCCCCAACCCTTAAGATTAATATCGTTAAACCCCGAAAAAGCTTCTCGCGATAATTTGGAGAACCGCATGGAACCATTGGGAGTAGCTGAATTCATAAGAGGTGCGATTCTTCATGATGTAACCAACAGTGAATTAATTACCGATTATCGCGACCCAATCATTGGATTTGTGTCCGCAAATGATCTGGCCTTTTCGAATCTCAGCCAATTGACAGAGTTCGAACACTTGATGCCAGAAGATCTCCTGCCAGGAGCGCTTTCTGTCGTTAGTTTCTTCTTGCCATTTGCTCCTGAGATTGTAGACAGCAATCGGGTGAATAAGGATCTGGTAGCTCGTGAATGGGCAGTTGCATATCATGAAACCAATGCTTTGATTGGGCAAATCACCTCGGGGCTGATTGAAAAATTGAGCCAGTACGGTATCCAGGCTGCAGCAGAACCAGCTACAGGGAACTTTGATGAAACGGCTTTGAGAAGCCGCTGGTCTCATAAAAGCATCGCTGTAATGTCAGGAATTGGCAATTTTGGCTTACATCAGCTGGTCATTACAGATGCAGGCTGTGCTGGTCGATTTGGTAGTCTTGTTATTGACGTGGAATTGCCAACCGGCAAACCGGCCCAAAAAGAACGCTGTGAGTATTTTTTGACAGGCGCCTGCATTGACTGTGTGCTTGGATGTCCAGTAGATGCAATTGATGAAGAAAAGCAGTTTAACCGGCAGGCATGTTGGCAGCAATGCCTTAGAAATGCGCAATATTTTCTGGATCTTGGAGATGATATTCACGTTTGTGGAAAATGTGCGGTCGTTGGTCCCTGTGCTTTAGGTTCAGCAGCTTAGTCTTTCACGGTTTAACCAATCCCCGCGCGGTTAATATAGCCTGAAATATTGCCAGGGATAAAATATTCTTCCCACTCCTGGCTTGAATTTGGCGGATAATCCGTTCGCTGAATATCTGGGGCTTGTTATCTGAATTCGTTCGGTTTTAATAACCGCTAAGAGTTTTCACTCCGATCATGGCTGAATGACTCAAAAGATCTTCAAATCGATTTGAAAGTCTATCCTTATTCCAAATCTTGCACAGTAAGCAATCCGTGCTGGATTGCCAGTATGGCGGCCTGTGTGCGGTCCTCCACATCCAGCTTGCTGAGGATCGCGCTGACATAATTACGTACCGTGCCGCGCGTCAAAAAGAGTCGTTCAGCGATCTCTGCGTTCGTCAAACCCTGTGCCAGCAGCTTTAATACATCTAACTCACGGTCGCTTAAATCAGCTGCCACGGTGCTATCCTGGTGAGCCGGATTTTGAGCCACCTGCGCCAGCAATCTGCCGCCCACCTCCGGATCAATATGCGCCTCCCCTGCGGCGGTTCCTTTAACTGCCGATACCAGCTTATCGCGGGGTGTTCCTTTCAACAAGTACCCATCGGCGCCGCTGCGTACCGCATCGAAAACCCATTCATCCTCGCCAAAGGTAGTTAAAACCAATACCTTTATATCCGCATTCCTTTTTTTGATCTCGCGCGTGGCATGAATACCGTTCATAACCGGCATCTTTAAATCCATTAATACCAGGTCTGGTCGGGTAGAGGCAAGCAATTCCAGGGCTTCCGATCCATCATAAGCCAGGCCTACGACTTCTATATCGGGATCGGCGTCCAGGATCATCTCAAGACCCTCGCAGACTACCGCTTGATCATCACAAATTAATACGCGTACCACCACCATTCTCCTTGCTTAATCGCACCAACGTACCTTCTTCCGCTTCACTGGAAACTTCCAACTCAGCACCAATTAATTCTGCTCGCTCGTACATACCCTGCAAACCCAGCTGGTGCTCAGTCGCTTCTGTTTTCGTATCGAAACCGCGGCCATCATCCGCAATGGTCAGCGTCAGGCGGTCATTTTTTTCCACCAATGCGACCCGTACCTGTTTTGCCCCTGCATGCTGGATAATATTTTCCAACGCTTCTTGCGCCACCCGGTAAAATCCATGCTCGATCTCTGGAGATAGGTTGTTGATCTCTTCTGGTACCTCCAAATCCAAACTCAGTCCATTGCGGGCTGAGAAATCCTTCGCCAGGCTGCTTAAAGCCAGCGCCAATCCCATATCTTCCAGCGGCGCAGCTCGCAGCGCCCTCAATGAACGCCGGGTTTCTTCCAATCCTTTGCGCGTGGAGTCCAGCATACCTTCCAGCATCTCATGTGCTCGATCTGGGATCGGTTCCCAAACCGCGATCACCGCGTCGATCTGGACCACGAGCGCACTCAGGGTGTGAGCTAAAGTATCATGCAGTTCTCGTGACAGCCGGTTGCGTTCACGGCTGATGGTCAGCTGCTCCAACATGGCTGCATTCTGCACCAGCTTGATATTTGCCTCGGCTAGAGCTTTGCGCTGCCGGCGTTGGGCAGACACCAAGCGTGTGATCACAAAGCCAATAATTAAGAATGAAAAAGTTCGTAAGACTAATGAGCCGATCGCGATCATTTGACTGGATATCCCCGCCATCTGGTTAATGGGCAGCGTCTGTTGCGGTAGAAGCAAATTAAGCACGATTTCAAGCCCGGTAGTCCCCAGAGTAAAAAGCAGTACTTCCCGGAAGTTGTACTGCCAGGCAACCAGGATCAGGAGCACATAAAAGAATGGATCTGGCTGCCAGAACCAGATCGTTGGCACGGGGGTAAACACCCTCTCTAGAATCAACGACGAGGCTGCCAAAAAGATCCCAACCGGTAGATATAGACTGCCCATTCGTTGCTGCAGCCAGGGCACCGATAGGTATACCAGCAGCAGGGCCATGCCGAGCAGCGTCAGCCCCAGGTAAGGGGTTGGATCGAATTCTATCCGCTGCGAAAAATTTGGGCTCAGTAAAAATCGCAAACCCACAACCAGATAAAGTGCAAATCGCAATCCCGCATACCAGCGGAAGACTCTCAGCAATCCAGGTTCAACTGTCGCGCTTTTCATGCGCCCATCATAGCACAGTCCCTGGCTTGCGGATATTTACCCCAGTCACATTTCACCCGGTCACCATATGACTGCAGTCATATAACCCTGCTCAAAATAATGACACCGGGCACTTCATGCTTCTGGCTGTCTTGTGCTATCCTATGCCCAGAATCAAACGAGTATAGATTCTAATAAACTATTTACACGTCCCTTGCAGTGGATAATCTATAATGATAAATTGCAAAACACCGTAGGTGACTATTTTCAAATGAAAAAATCTGTTTATGTTGGTATCGGAATAGTTGGTGTGCTGGCGATAGCTGCGATTCTCTACTTCGTCTTGAATCCCAGGTCATCTGCAGTCACGCTGACTGATGATATCGAAACCACGCAAATTGATATTGGACCTGTGAGCGAAATCGTCGGTGCCACCGGCACGGTCAGCAGCGACCAATCCGCGCTGTTAAATTGGAAGACTTCCGGGATTGTTGCTGAAGTCTACTTCCGGGTTGGTGACGAGGTCCACGCCGGTGATATGCTGGCCGTTCTCGATCCCAGCTCATTGTCCCCTTTTGATATCCTGGCCCAAGCAGACCTGGTCAGCGCCCAAAAAGCGCTGGATAATTTATTAGAATCCCAATCGCAGAGTGCCCACGCATTACAGGCGGTCGAGACGGCTCAAGATATGCTAGATGATGCCCGCAGCCCGGATATCGACCAGGCTTCAGCGCTCCAGGCTATCGCACAAGCCGACAAAGCTGCTGCCGACGCTGAGCGCAAGCTGAAAACAATCACTGCCCCGGTTGCCCAGCCTGCACTCGATCAGGCCCAGGCCAACCTGGTGCTGGCAGAGAAGAAGATCAATGATAACCAGAAGATGATCGATCGTATCCAGAAAAAATTGAACAAACGAGATGATCAATACAAACCCTGGGAGAGCCGCCGGCGCTATAAGCAATTCATGGAAGGTTTGCAAATGCAGCGTACTCAGCTGCAGATCGCATATGATAACTCACTCCAAAAATATGAGAATCTGAAATCACCACCCAACCCGAACGATGTAGCCGTGGCTGAAGCCAATCTGCTGGATGCTCAAGCCCAGCTGTTTGAAGCCCGGGTGGAATGGGAACGCATAAAGGACGGCACCAGCCCGGCTGATCTCGCCCTGCTTGAAGCCCAATTATCCGATGCACAGCGTGAATGGCAGCGCGTGAAGGATGGCCCGACTGCAAAAGATATCGTCGCTGCGCAGGCGCGGGTGACCGCAGCCCAGGCCACGCTGGACAAAGCCAGCATCCTGGCTCCATTTGATGGCACCATCACCCAGGTGATCAGCAAACCCAATGACCAGGTAAGTCCTGGCACACCAGCCTTCCGCCTGGATAATCTTTCTCAATTATCAGTGGATGTGGGAGTATCCGAAATCGATATTAACCTGGTCGAGGTCGGTCAGCCAGTCATCTTGACCTTCGATGCAATCCTCGCCAAGGAATATAACGGTCAGGTTGTCGAAGTTTCCCCGGTTGGTTCTACCAGCCTGGGTGTGGTTGATTTCATGGTAAAGGTCGTGCTGCTGGATGCCGATGCTGATGTCAGGCCAGGTATGACCGCCGCCGTTGAGATCATTGTCAGTCAGACTGATGAGGCACTGTTGGTGCCGAATCGGGCTGTTGGTGGAAAAAGTTACGTTTATCGAGTTGACCAGGATGGAAAACTTGAATTAATCGAGGTCTCTTTAGGTGCCTCTTCGGATAAGTACAGCCAGGTTTTGGACGGGGATCTTTCCCCGGGAGACGTGATCGTACT